>JANMME010000628.1:0-1869 GCA_031373015.1 Saprospiraceae bacterium | reverse complement strand
TTTTTTAATTGTTTTTTGCGATTAATTAGCGTGCCTTTGTTCCTATATGTGTGTTTTTTTATATAGCTAACCTCCGCCACGCCAACCGCCTTTTCATCTGTTTTCTACCAAGATTCCGTCCCGCTGGGACGTTTAAAAAATTCGGGATGACTCATGTTAGCCAAATCTTGTTTTGCCTTCGCTAAATCGAACTTGTTCGAATTTGCAACAAATTAAATTTCTCGTGCCCAACCACTCTTGATTTTTCTTCGACTTTTCGCACAACCCCAACGTTCATTTAGCCCATCTCGCAGAATATCACGGGATTCTCCTCGAAAAAAATGTGTATTGCGACGCAACATTCATGCACATTTGATCCGCAAAGTAAGAAGTGACACTATTACAAAAGGTGTCACTTCTCGACTTCTTTCAACCATTCAACTATCTCAACCATGTTTTTTATTTTCCTCGGCATTTTTGCCCTCGTGCTTGGCGCATCGCTCGCCAAAGCCAACCCCAACCTTGCAACCATCGGGAAAACAGCCCGCTATGTCGGCTTGGCCATTATGATCCTCGGCCTTTCTACTTCCTGTTTTGTTCAAATCGAGCCCGGTGAAGTGGGCGTTCAAACGCTCTTCGGCAGCATCCAATCCGGCACATTGACCGAAGGCTTGAATTTTGTGAACCCCCTCGTGGAGGTCAAAAAATTTGACGTGCGCACCCAGAACTACACCATGTCTGCCATTCACAACGAGGGCTCACTAAAAGGAGACGACGCTATCCGTGTGCTCACGGCAGACGGCTTAGAGGTGGTCATTGACCTTTCGGTACTGTACCACATTATACCAGATAAGGCACCGGAGATCCTTCGGAATATCGGGGGCTGGGAAGTAATAACCGACAAAATAGTCCGGCCTTTGGCACGCACCAAAATCCGCGATAACGCGGTTTTTTATGATGCTGTGGCACTTTATTCCACAAGGCGCGAAGAGTTTCAACAAAAGATCACGAAGAATATTGAAAAAGATTTTGCCGATAGGGGGATCGTTTTGGAGAATATTTTGATCCGTAACATTAGTCTGCCAGAATCGGTGAAACTTACCATTGAGTCAAAAATCAATGCTGAACAAGAAGCGCAGAAAATGAAATTCGTGCTTGATAAAGAACGACAGGAAGCAGACCGCAAGCGGATAGAGGCGCAGGGTATTTCTGACTATCAACGCATCCTGACCTCGACGATAACGGACAAACTGCTTCAATACGAGCAGATCAAGGTGCAAAAAGAACTCGTAACCTCGTCTAATGCAAAAGTGATCGTGATGAGCGGGGGAAAAACGGCGCCGATACTTATAGGGCAATAAGAAATTAGGATATTGAGATATTCGGATATTTTGACTTGCGCCGAATATCTCAATATCCCAATATCTCAAATATCCCAACACTTAGCAGCCCGGCGGTTTCTGTGCGCAATCTGGCTTTGCCGAGGCTCACGCCTTGGAAACCATTTGCAAGGGCTAGTTGGACTTCTTCAGGAGAAAAATCGCCTTCCGGGCCAATCGCTATCACGGTGTCCATTTGTGGGGAAAGCGTATTTTTTAAATGCGGCAAAGGCTCGTCAGAGCACCAGGCGAGGCGTTTTTGCGCCTCGCTTGTTTTTTTTACAAAATCCTGAAAACGGGTGGGGGCGTTCAGTTTTGGCAGCCAGGCGCGAAGCGATTGCTTCATGGCCGATACGAGAATTTTTTCCAGCCGATCGAGCCGCAGTGTGTCGCGCTCAGAACGTTTGCAAAGCAATGGAGTGATCTCGTCCACGCCAATTTCCGTGGCTTTTTCTAAAAACCATTCAAGGCGCTCCATTTGCTTGGTTGGTGCAATAGCGATGTGGAGTTT
>JANMME010000606.1:0-11544 GCA_031373015.1 Saprospiraceae bacterium | reverse complement strand
ATCGGGCGACTCAGATCGCGGACCTCACCGTTGACGGAGGCGGCGAGCACCACGCGGGCCAAGCCCTCGCTGATGCTTTTTGCCACGTCCAAGGCCGTGGTGCCGGCGGCATACTGACGAATGTTGCCGTCGGGGAATGTGATGTTAATCATGAAAAAAAGTGTTTAGCCCGGCCATACTAGAGTCGGGTGCCCGTGCCCCATACGAACGGAGTGGGCGGTTTGTAAAAATGTGAGGGGCAAAATTAAGGGGATTTCTCAGCGCGTGGCTGGGAAATCCCCTTTTCTGTGAAAGTTAAATGAGATTAGGCCACCGTTGCGGCCATTTCTGTCATTGATTCCCATTTTTCTATCGTGAATCTGGTTATTTCCATGACCAAGGCAGCGGAGGTGTCATCGGGTAGGTTTTCCAAAGCGTGTGTTACCACATCTTTGAGCGGGAGAGAGGGCGTTTCAAGATGCAAGGCTTTCAATTTTCGGGAAACTATATCTTGCAAAGAGATGAGGTGTTTTTGGGGGAATAGGTCGGCAAATCTAGCTGTTTCCAAATATCGTAGTGTGTCCCACAAATGCTCGTAGGTCGGGTCTTTGAGTGCTTTCTCAAAAGGGATGGATACTTTTTTCTGCTTCATGTTTCAAAAGTAACGCGAATTTCAAAACCATCATAAAACTCGTTGGGAGAATATGTTTCAAAAAACCCTCCTTTTAAGCCTTTGATTTGAAAATCCGAGATGATTTTTTCAAAATGTCGTTGAAAAACAAGGTTATAAAGGCGTTTCCGTTTTTCATCTATGGGCTTAATTTCTACAATTGCGTCTGGGTTTTCCGTAAAAAATTCGCGGATGATTTGCGCAATTGTGTTCAAAACACGTGAAACATCTCCATTGTTGGAAATTGCGCTATCATCAGCAATGCCCCTTTTAAAATCACCGAAGCCCACATTCCACCTATTTTCTCCATAAGGTTCAAATGTCACAAGTTTTGGGATTTTTCCCATTACGCCTTCACTTTCAAAGACAAACCAAGTGCTTCTTCTAGAAGACAAAAATATGTAAGGATTGTCAATCATCTTAAATTATTAGTGCGAAATCTCCTACACTTGCTAATCTTATTAAATGGTGAAGGGGAGATAGTCTATCATAAAAGTGTTATCCAAAGATAAGGAAATATAGGACAATTTACTTTTCGCTGTTGACAGAAGCGGCCAGCACCACGCTGGCGAGGCCTTCGCTGATGCTTTTTGCCACGTCTAAGGCCGTGGTGCCGGCGGCATACTGACGAATGTTGCCGTCGGGGAATGTGATGTTAATCATGAAAAAAAGTGTTTAGCCCGGCCATACTAGAGTCGCGTGCCCGTGCCCCATACGAACGGAGTGGGCGGTTTGTAAAAATGTGAGGGGCAAAATTAAGGGGATTTCCCAGCACGTGGCTGCGAAATCCCCTTTCTGTAAAAAGTTAAATGAAATCAGGCCGCTGTTACGGCCTTTTCTGTCATTGACTCCCATTTTTCTATGGTGAATCTGGTTATTTCCATGACCACTGTAGCGGAGGTGTCATCAGGTAGGTTTTCTAAAGCGTGTGTGACCACATCTTTGAGCGGGAGCAGGGTATTCTCATTGTGCAAGACCTTGAGTTTTCGGTGAACCACGCTTTTGAGGCCGAGGAGGTGTTTTTTTGGGAAAAGGTCTTCGAAACGGCTGTTTTGTAAAAGTGTAACGGCCTCCCTCGCCCACTCGTAGGCAGGGTTGGTCATCACTTCTTCGTAGGTCAACTCGATGTGTTTTCCTGTATTCATGTTGCAAATTTATGGACGAGTTCAAAACTGTCGTATTCTTTTTCAGGTAAATAGTTTTCGCGGTTCCCCTGTATGATCCCGAAAACATCGAACGCTTCCGATGCTTCTGAAAAGTGCTTTCTGAAAACAGCATTGTAAAAGCCACTCCGTCGCTCATCTACTGGGGCTATGGCAATGGTTCGCTCTGGGTGGGTTTTTGAAAAATCATAAATGGCCTTCGTTACGGTAGAAATAACCTTGCGCACGTCATTGTTGTTGGTGAATGAGGTGTCATCAATTATGCCATCTCGCAAGTCGCCAAAGCCAACATTCCAACGATTGCCTTCCACTCGGTTAAAAACGACCACTTTCACAACCAGCCCCTTGCTACCAATACTTTTAAAAAAGAACTGGGTCTTGTTGTTGAAAGAAAGGTAGTCATAGGATTCTCCGATCATGGTAGTTGGGACATGTTATTCTTAAAATATGTTATTCAAAGATAGGGAAATTAAGAACATCTTACCGTTTTCCTTCAAAATTTTATGTTCAATATAAGATTACTGTCTATACCAATCGGGCTTTCCATCGCCTCAGTCCTACTCCACATTTGGGCCTTCGCCCAAACCCCCTTCGCCACAGGCTGGGACAGCTACTTCTACCTCGTTCAAATAAAATCTCTGGAAGAAACCGGGCAGATGCACTCTCCGGAAGCCTCATTGATTTATCCCTATCTAAGGCTTTTCTACTGGCTGGCGGGCGATTATGTACTTGCCTTGAAGATCGGTACGGCGGTGCTATGCGGGATTTTCACGCTGATGCTTTGCCGTCGAAGTCAGTCGCTACCCTTGCTCGGAGCATGGTCGCTGTTCTCCCCACAACTGACGTATTTCGCGGCGCAGTACCCAAAGAATCTGCTGGGATTGGTGATGTTTGTGGCTTTTGTGCGTTCGCTGGACTGGGCTATTTCAAAGCCTCGGGCTTGGTGCGCACTTCCGGTTTTTTTATTGATTGCCAATTATTTCGGACACCGGATGATGTTTGGGTTAGCGGTGGTGTACCTTTTTTTGTGGCTGGGATTTCGGTTTAAGGAGCGATTGCCCCACCGCCGTGCTTGGTGTTTTCACCAAGCACACGTCAAGCAGGACGCCCAGAGCAAGCACCCGCTCCGCCGATTGCGCTTGGTGAAAACACCAAGCGCCGCGAAAAAAGCCCTGCTGGCAATTGCTATTTTGCTCGGGATCGTTGTACTCGCCGGGCCATTTTTCCCCGGCTTGGCCCAGTTAAGCGATTGGGGCCGACTGAGTGGAACATTCAATTGGCATCCACAATTTGCGCTCTGGTCTTTTGTGCAAACCTTTGGTTTTGAGCGCATTAGCGGTTGGTGGATGTTTGAGATTTCGATCGTCATGGTTTGGTATATAGGAGGCTTGATCCTTGGGAGAAACCAAAATGCCATTTCAAATCCAGCCCTCTTTTGGCTTTGCGCCTTGCTGCTTTTCCCGTTTTTGGAATGGTCGCTCACGGGCCTGGCCTGGCGGATGTTTTTGGTGTTCGTGCTACTCGCGCCTTTGGCTTTTGATTTTGAAAATATCTCGAAAAAGGCCTCTGTGGCAGCTTTCATAGCGCTCGTCGCGGCCTCGTTTTTTTCGTGGAAATCGTATTCACCGAGCCTGCATGACCCGGATTATGCCTTGTTCAAAAAGGTGACGGTAAATGTGAGTGCCCAACTTCCCGAAAGTACCAAACTTTCGGGAAGTTCAATTCCAAGCAAGCCCGAACTCTTCATCGCCCACAACGCCCTCGCCGAGTATTTCACCTTTACGACGGGAACGGATGCTATGCCCTGGCTACCAGAGTATACCGTAGATTCCAGCAAGCTCTGGCGTATTGCCGCCGGGGTGCAGGGACAAACGC
This sequence comes from Saprospiraceae bacterium, assembly GCA_031373015.1. Taxonomy (GTDB): domain Bacteria; phylum Bacteroidota; class Bacteroidia; order Chitinophagales; family Saprospiraceae; genus M3007. The sequence goes on along the minus strand of JANMME010000606.1, from coordinate 7,857 downwards.
TGCGTTATTTCGCAGGATCGGAAAATGCTGTGAAAATCAAAAATGTAGGCGGCGGGTATTTCCTTTTGCCCGAATTCGTCTGGCAATCTGCGCTGAAAAATGCACGGGCCGAGGGCGACGAATATTTTCTCGAAACGGCAGAGTCTTGGTTGAATCCGCACCGCATTAGACCCGCGTTTTTGCTGAAAAGGAAGGAATGAGCGTTTTATTTCACGCAGATGTTACACAGATGAACTACGCAGATGTTACGCAGATAAATTCCGCATAGCTATTCTGCGTAACATCTGCGTAGTTCATCTGTGTAACATCTGCGCGAAACATCTGCGTGAAACCCCTCACTTCTTCACCTTAAAATTCTCAAACAAAAACGTCTCTGCATTCGGGTCGTTCACAATCGGCGAGACGCCCACAGGCCAGAGCATAACCTCGTCAATCAGCATGGCCTTATGGCCGTAGCTCTTTACCTGCAAATGCCCCCCCCGTGGCAACCGCACCCGAGCCTCTCCTCGTATCCAATTACCTTGTACATCGTTGGATTGTCTGGTTTCCAACTTCATATTTTCCAACTCAGCACCCGCTGCATCACGAACGCTCAATAACCAGAAACCTGAACTCCATTTGCCGGGGTCAATGTATGTCCAACCTGAAAAAACCATCTGCGTATCACGCTCAAAAGGAGAAACAAAATCAAAAACATCGTCTTCCTTGGCTTTGGTTTGCCGGCAGCCTGCGCCATAAAAAGCCAGGTTAGAAGGTTGTTCATCATAACCCAAATGAAGGCTGGGCGCTGGGAATGTACCACTTTGAAAGGCCGATTTTGCTTCCTGCACAGCTTTGCTGTTTGCCAGATCGGCCAAACGCAAGCGATAAAGGGAGAAGTCTTTGGTCTGCGCAACACGCTCGGAAATGTCCAGTAGGTATTGTTCCCCTGTTTTAAGTTCGGGAATGGCATCGGAACCAACCAACAGGAGAATATCTTTTTGATTGGGGAATTTATGGAGCATCGTGCGTTCCACCAAGGGATTCGACAGCATCTGCACCCGCTCCAGGGTTTGTTGCAAGCCAATGCGCGAAAGCATCGAATTAACCATCGGCAACCCTGTGGCCATGGAGATTCTAGTACTGTATATCTGCGTCCTGAAATTGATATGCGACAGGATCTTGTCCGACCAAGCCATCATTTTGGGAAGGCAAAGCAGGGCTTGATATTGACTGACTTCTATGTTGTTTTGATGCAATACATCCAGCATCTCCTGTTCGTGCTCGCGGCTAAAAAAATTGGTCTGGAAAACGTCTTGGAATTTTGGTCGTATGTATTGGTTTATTTCCGAGTTCCAAATCGCGGCGAATAAAAGCGAGAACAGTGTCGCCATAAACCAGGGGGAGGTAATCCGAAAAAGGCGATCAATGAAGATGGCCCCTGTCACCGTTAACGCAAAATAAAAGGCCCATCCCAATCGGCCAGAGGCCTTGAACATCATAAGCCAACTGGTATTCCCCTCCATCCACTCGCGGGAAATTGGCAGCAAACTGGTATTTGCTGCCAGCAGAAAAAGCAACAATGATGCCCCTATTAAAATGCGGTGCTCGGGCGTGAGCCGCTGTAAAGTGGGTTTGTTTTTTCGGTAAAAAACGCTGGCAATGGTCATCAGCAACATTACTACCAAAGCTAGGGTAGTAACCAAACCGACGTTCAGCATCGCTTCAAATTCGATCTCCGGAATTTTGATCTTGTTCCGTGTCAGCCAGTCGTGCAAGAGGGAATGGGGCGGATGGAATAAGCCCTCAAAAGTGGCGTGGTAATCAAAAAAACCCCATTGCGGGTCCATGCGGTCGTGTACCGGGTCGAACAGTTTAAAATTCAGAAAAACTATTACCAATACCAAAAGCCCCATGCCTGAAATAATGGCCGGGCGCTTCCAGTTTTTTCGTTTGAAACCCTCTGCCGCAAAAAGCAGAATGCCCGCCAAAACAAGGAAAAAATTGACATTAAATCCCGTATATGGATTGTTGAATGTAAAAAATGTCGAAACAGCCAGCATGAGTGCATCGCGTTTTTCCAAGCGGCCCACGTTGTATTTCCGCACAAACCACAACATCGCCATCGGGATCAGGAAGGGATAGGCCAGTCCAAAATGTACAACCATCCGCGGCATCTGAGGGGAGAGCAGCACAATCAAGGGCGAGAACAAAATGGCCGTCAATAGCTGCGCCTTCAAAGCCCGCAACAGGAAGAAAACCAACACCACGGCTGCGAACAGCAGGTACAAATTCAGGGCGTTGACAATGCCGATCGTTTGCCCCGAAATATCAGTGATGTGGCGGTTTATCCATTGCAAGGTGTTGGAAAGTGCCCCTTGCGCATCCGTGAGGTAGATGTACTCCCCATCCGGATAGTTCATGTTGCGCAGCGTCGAACCGTTGTCATAGCGCGTGTGGTAGGCCGTGTTGTAATAGAGCACCAGCGCATCGCCGCCAAAGGAATACATCATCGAATTGGGGCGCGTGAAGTAGTCCTTGAAGATGGGCCGCGCCAGCAACAGTAGAAACAGGGCCGCTGCCAATGCTCCGAGCCATTGAAGCCGTTTTGGGGAGAAAAACTGATTTATGCGAGCAGAGATAGTCAAGGTAGAACTTCCTGTCATTTCAAAGGCCAATCATGGAGCGACGCCTATTTTGACAAGTTGGCAAAGGTAGAAATTTGCGTCAATGTGGTTGGTGTAGTGCAGCATGGGTGAGGGGGCGCATTTCAAATCTTCGTCTTCTTCTGCAAACCTCGTAGGTTTTAAAAACCTACGAGGTTTAGTGCGAAAATTTGAAATGCACCCGTTACTTTTACTTCCAAATTATCCTCTCCTATGTTGTTTGTAACCCCATCTTTTTGTCGTTGCTGGCGAGGATGCCAACAACGGCAAAAGAATCTCCTCCCGCTCCCACCTTCGCCAGGCCTTCGGCGGGTAAAACTGCTACTGCTACTGGTTCTGCCACTCACCCTTCCCGCCCAAGGCATCCAATTCGAGCATGGCACCTGGTCCGAAACCCTCGCCAAAGCCAAATCCGAGAGAAAACTCGTCTTTTTGGACGCGGTGACCAACTGGTGCGGCCCCTGCAAAATGATGTCAAAGGAGGTGTTTCCGGACTCTGCTGTGGGAGCGTTTTTCAATACCCATTTTGTGAGCATCAAATTTGACATGGAGCGCGGCGAAGGGATCGAAATTTCCAGCCATTACAAGATCTGGGTATACCCCACGCTGCTTTTTGTGGATAGCACGGGTGCAGTACAACACCGTTCAGCAGGTTTCCACAACCCGCAGGAACTCATCGAATTGGGCAAAGCCGCGCTCGATCCGTCCCGCAACCTTGCTGCCTTGGAGCATCAATATGTTTCAGGAAACCGCCGCCGGGCGTTTTTGCTGAAATATTTGGAAGCCAAAACCCTCGCCTTCGATCCCGATGCAGGCCGCATTGCCAATGAATTTTTGATCTCGGAAGACGATCTCGGAACCCCAGAAAACATGGATATCCTCATGCACCATATTGAAGATCCGTATTCGAAGGGTTTTCAGTTTTTGCTAAAGAACCGCCCCCTTTTTGAAGAAAAATACGGCAAACGCGAAGTGAAGGCCAAAATCGAAAGCGTATTCGAGGGCTATCTGCAAAGTCACCCCGGACTGCAACTCGGCGAAGTGCAACGGCTCTACGGGACGGTCTATCCCGAAGGCGGGGAAGCCATGGCCTCTCGCTACCGTCTCGATTATTACCACCAAAAAAACGACGCCGAAAACTTTGCCCGCACGGCCATTGACCATTACGCCCGTTACCCTTCCGACGACCCTGACGAACTGAACGAAATGGCCGCTATTTTTGCAGAAGAAGTGAATGATCCCGCGCAACTCCAAACCGCGCTGGGTTGGGTTAAAAAGGCCATCTCCATACAGGAAACCTCTTATTACCAATACACACTGGCAAAGGTTTGGCTCAAAATGGGCAAGAAAAAAGCGGCACGTAAAGCCGCTGAACGCTCGCTCAAACTTGCCAAGACGGAAGGGGAAGACACGATGTTGGTGGAGGAATTGCTTGAAAGGTTGAAGAAAAAGTAGTGCGTTTTTGATATGTATTTTTTTGACAGCATGCCTAACGGTAGACAGGGATTTATATTTTTTGACAGGATTTACAGGATGAACAGGATGCGTGACACCGCATGTCGGCAAAGCCGACACCCCCTCTAAAATCCTGTTCATCCTGTAAATCCTGTCAAAAAAATACCCTGTAAGACAAAACTTACTTGTCCCAGCACCCAGCCTGAATCTCCTTCGCAAGATCCGGGTCTCGCAGCAATCGAGCGTATGATTCGCTGTTGTTGCGAGCGTTTTCTTCGGGCGTTTTATCCTGGAAAATAAAATTGGCGAGGCAAAGCCAGCCCATTTTCTCCGCTGCGGTGAGTACACGGCAAATGTTTTTTTCGGGCGAAACGGCCGGGTTATTTTTTTGCTCGGCTTGGGTGGCCAGTCGCAAGTAAGTCGTTGCAGTCGTACGGGCGGGCTGAAAAAATTCCACGCGGTGTACCTGCGGGTCAGATGGCAGGTAGATTGCATCAAACTCATCGCCCTCACTAAATGGGAAACCATTGGGCAACAGGATTGGGTTCATGCTTGCCACGGCAAAATCTCCTTGTTCCATAAGGCTGTCAACCGCCAATAGCGTATAGGTGATTTTTTGATCGCCTGCTTTTTCGCCCTGCACCAGGTGAAGCCGAGCCACGGTTCGCTTGCCTTCGCTGGCCAGCAACTGCATGTTTTTGGGGCTATATTTGCTCACAACGCTGGTAGATGCAATACGTTTGGCTTCCTGCAACCGTCCATACCGTCGAAGGCCAAAGAACGCGAGGGCAAGCACCAACACGATGCCTCCAACAAGCAGGGCCATGTACTTGCGGACTTGCCCTTCCGCTACCCGACGGACGCGGTTGCGCGGCGTGTCCACTTTTTTGTTTACCCGGAATTCGTAGCCAAAAACGCCGTCTTTCTTCTCAAGAATGAGTTCGCAGAGTTCGTCTTCGATAAAAAACGAGTACATTTTCGTGTCTTTCACCGAAAAATCAATCTGTACCACGCGCATGTTGCAATGAACCATCACATGTCCCGTACGGTCGCCATGGTACAGCCCCACGCGGTGGCGGCCTCCAAAATCATCGAGAAAAACCCAGTTCATTTGAGCCATGGGTGCAAAGATTGTGGGAAAAAAGAAAATGGTGGGGCTTGTTAACGTACTGACCTGAAAATGGAGTATCAAGTTTGTTGTTTGTCATCTTTTATTTTAATGGGGGCTACATTCTATAATTCAAGTTTTATCTGGTCGGCTCAATTCAAAACACCCATTCCAATGTCGCTCCAGCAATCCCTCGCCGACTTCACACGCTACTGTCGCCAACACCTGCGTGGCGACGAAAAGGGCGAAGCCCAGATTTTTCTCGATCGTTTATTTAGCGCGTTTGGGTTCTCTGAAGGCTTGAGGGGAGCGGGGGTTATGGCTACCAAGCCAAGCGTGGCAGCGCATTTTCGGACGGGATTGGTGACGGAAGATTGTGTCAGAATGGGATAAAAAATTTATCACGGAAAAGTGATTTTACTTAAAAAGTATCTATCTTTGCACTATAAAGTTTAATCATTGACCCGTTCGTACCTTTCTCTCATGAAAAGAATTCAAGGATTTTCTGTTTTTAAACCTGCACACAACCTTGTGTGCATTCTTGTGTACGACCATGGAAAAAATTGGACTAGTCGAGATTTTTTTAGACACATTCAAAGTGAAATTGGGCATCTGGGGGGTAATTTTTCGGAGCGACCGACAGAAAAACACGCAAACCCTTGCTGATCTTGAAATTTCTGTCAATGACGTAAAAGAAACCTTGGCTGATTTAACCCTTGATGACTATTCCGAAGGGCCATTACCAGAGACATTCTACGGAGGCTCCGAAATGTGGGTCTTTGGTCGGGTGATAAAAAACCACGAAATATACATCAAAATCACGCTTGGTTTGCCCAGCAACCCTACGATTTGTATTTCATTTCACGTTGCTGAGTTTCCAATGACTTATCCTTTGAGGATATAATCCTTTCTGTTCACAGCATCCAAGCCAACACCACCTATGCAAAGTCCAATAACAGGCAAGGAAATGAAGTTGCTGATTCGACCCAGCACCATTGCCATTCGCAAAGAGTTCTTCCCGGTCATGTATCATGTTTGGCATTGTGAAGATACCGGAGAAGAGTTTGAAGACTCCAGAATGATGGAGACCAATATTCGCCAAGCCTCTGACCAGTATCGCAGCAAGTATAATCTTCCATTCCCAGAGGAAATTAGGGAGATCAGAGAGCAGTATGGTATTTCTGCGGCCAAAATGTCTGAGGTGCTTCGCTTTGGCATCAACCAATACAAGCAATATGAAAATGGCGAACTTCCCAGTGAATCGAACGCCAGCCTGATTTTTCTGGCACATCACCCCAAAGGGTTTTGCCAATTGGTAGAATTCAGTGGCCTTGAGGAAGCGGAGAAAGAAAACTTAAAAAGCAAGGCCGAAGATGTTTTGGAAAAAAATACCCATTGGCGAGAGCAAGAATGGACGATACAACTCTTGATGGGTTCGTCCCGCCCGGATGTAGAGCGGGGTTTTCGACAGCCCAGTCCGCATCGGCTTAGTGCGATGACCCGGTACTTCGCAGATAAGATGCCAGTTTTCAAGACCCAGATGAACAAGATGCTTTTCTATGCGGATTTTGTTCACTTCAAACGGCATGGACGTTCTATTAGTGGCGCAAAATACCGTGCTATTGAAATGGGCCCCGTGCCCAACAACTTTGATGGCCTATTCCAATTTGCAGAAAACGAAGGCTTTGTGCGAATTGAGCATCATGAGTATCCAAATGGGAGTATTGGCAGCAAATTTCTACCAGGTGAGGAAGTTCAGATTTCAGCCTATCTTGATGAATCTGAAACGACCACTTTGAGGGACGTATGTGAGCGGTTTAAAGACATAAAAAGCCAAGAAATTATCCAGATCAGCCACGAAGAAGAGGCGTGGCAAAAAAATGCGGCCAGCCGTTCGCTGATTAGTTATTTGGATGCCTATCTCATTAAAGCGATGAAATAACATGAATCATGCGAATCAAGGGTTAAAACAGGTGTGCAGCACCTGTTTCGACCACTGTTTCGCATGAGTCTTATTTTCAAACACTTCAACCTTTCCTCGCCTTCACCTTCGGCCTCCCAATACTAACGTACTGGAAGCCTAAATCTTTCATCTGCTCCGTGTCATACACATTGCGCCCGTCGAAGATGATTTTCTCGCTCAAGGTGGCAGCCATGTGCCCGAAATCAGGGGTGCGGAATTCGTTCCATTCCGTCATAATGGCCAGACAATCAGCCCCTTCCAGCACGTCGTACATTTTTTCGCAGAGCGTGATGCGGTTGCCGTAAATGGCTCTGACGTGTTCCATGGCTTCTGGGTCAAAAGCCCGGACTTTTGCGCCCATGGCCAGCAGTTCGTCTATGATGACGAGCGCCGGGGCTTCGCGAATGTCATCGGTATTGGGTTTGAAGGCTAGGCCCCAAACCCCAATGGTTTTGCCGGAAAGCTCGTTTTTGTAGTGCTTCTTTATCTTTTTGGTCAAAACTCCTTTCTGGATTCCGTTGACTTTCATCACCGATTTCAAAATCTTGAAATCGTAGGAATATTCGGAAGCCGTTTTGGCCAATGCCTGCACGTCTTTCGGGAAACAGGAGCCGCCATAACCGATGCCGGGGAAAAGGAATCGTTTGCCAATGCGCGAATCCGAGCCCATACCGATACGCACCTGA
>JANMME010000603.1:0-7152 GCA_031373015.1 Saprospiraceae bacterium | reverse complement strand
AGCGGCTCGGTATCGCAATCGCGCTACACGGATGCGGCGGGGCGGGAGCACTCCACGGCGTTTGACAGCGGGCTATCCGGTTCACTCATGGCGGGCAAAGAATGGAGTTTTAAAAATGCATCGGTGTTGCAGCTGGGACTCAAATTGCTCTATAACGGCGGTCAGCGCCTAACACCACTGCTGCCGGGTCATGTACCCTCACGCTTTTCGCAAGAACCGCTTTTGGATGAGGCCAATGCTTTTTCGGAGCAAGTAGATGCCTATTTCCGCCCGGATATGCGCATAGCCTTCCGTAAAAACAGCCCCAAAACGGCCTGGACTTTGGCGTTGGACATCCAGAATGTCATAGGTCGGAAAAACATTGACCCGCTCAGCCGCGAGTACGATCCGGACACGTATAAGTGGGTCTATCACGAACAGAGCGGGCTAACGCCAGTGCTGAGTTTTCAGATAGATTTGTAGCAGATGGAACACGGATGACACGGATAAGACACGGATTTCAGGCTTAAAACTGTGTAAATCCGTGTCTTATCCGTGTCATCCGTGTTCCATTTGTCAAGCCAAGCCCCGTTAACAACTTGAATGAATTCTAAGATTTCATCAAGATATTCTCATAAACATCGGCCAACAAAACAGGCTTTCCGGCAAGGCTGAAGGATTGACTCAAGTCATCGTAATCTGTTGAAGTCCAACGACTTGAGCCTTCTTCCCTTTTATAAACCGTGACAAGCGGGACATCCTGCTCCACCAAAACGATGTAGCGGGCCGAGGGCACCTTTTTATAGCGCGGGAGTTTTTCACCGAGATCGCGCTGGCGGGTGCTTTCTGATAGGATTTCGAGGAGCAGCCAAGGGTTGAGGTTGGCCGTTTTGCCTTTGGAATATTCAACGATTTCGGGCTGAGCTTTTATCACCGAAGCATCGGGCGAGTAGGCTGCAGGGTATTCCGGAAGGAAGACATGGCGATTGCTGCCATAACGGCGGAAGTCTGGGTTTCCTTTGAAGATGGAGCCAAGAATGTAGAGAAAATTGGCTACAATTTGTTCATGTGGGTCGCTGGCAAGGCTCATTGCAATGATTTCAAAATCTTGATATTCAATTTGATAGTCGCACACTTCGAGCAAATCGGCAAATTCTTCCAAGGTGGCAGGGAAGCGCAGCTCGCCCATGCCGAGTTCGAGCCGCTCTTCTAACGAGATGGGGAATGGCAGTACAGATACTTCGTTCATAATCAGATGCCGGGTTTACCCGCCGATTTATCTGCCGAAATACAAATGTAGGCAGAAGCTTTAGCGTAGGCGGGGGCAATTGGCTTGACAAAAATAAGGAGAATTGAGAAAAGATTGCTTTTACAATTTCTTGTGGGTTAGCACTACCCTCCTTTTTGTAAGTTTAGAAAAGCCTACTTTTGCCAATCTTTGTCGGTGCTACTGACAAAGACCGCAACTGAACCATGGCCCAGCTCACTCCCACCTTCGTCCTCATAGTCCTTTTCCTCTACTTCGCCCTGCTCGTGGGCGTGGCTTGGTTGACTGGGCGCAACAACAGCAACGAAGGCTTTTTCCTTGCCAATCGAAAGGTGCCCTGGTATGTGGTGGCTTATGCCATGATCGGTACGAGCATCAGCGGGGTGACGTTCATCAGCATCCCCGGCGCGGTGGGCGGCACGGGCGTGAACATGGCGTTTTCGTACATGCAAGTGGTGATGGGTTATCTGCTGGGCTATCTTTTTATCGCCACGGTGCTGATGCCCATGTACTACCGACTGAACTTGACAAGCATCTATGGCTATCTGGAACAGCGTTTCGGATGGTGGTCGTACAAAACCGGGGCAGGGTTCTTTTTGCTCTCGCGTACCTTGGGCTCGGCGGCGCGTATGTTCCTGGCGGCCAGTGTTTTACAGCTGTTTGTATTTGGCCCGATGGGCGTTCCCTTTGTTGTTACGGTCGTGCTGATGCTGGCCTTGATCTACCTGTACACGTTCAAAGGTGGGTTAAAAACCATCATCTGGACGGACTCGATCATGACCACGTTCTTTCTGGCAGCCTTGGTCTTTACCGTTTGGACCATCGGTAAATCCTTGAATTTAAGTGGTGGAGGTATTGTTTCCAATGTGATGGGAAGCCGCTACGGACAGATATTTTTCTTCGATCATTTCTTCTCCGATCCCAACCATTTTGTGAAACAATTTGTGAGCGGAGCACTCATTGCCGTTGCCATGACGGGGCTTGACCAGGATCTGATGCAAAAAAACCTGGCCTGCAAAAACATCCGCGAGGCACAGAAAAATATGCTCGTATTCTGCGTTTACCTCGTGGTCATCAACTTCCTTTTCCTGGTGCTGGGCGCCTTGCTTTATCTCTACGCCGGCTCTATCGGACTGGAGATACCAGCCCGCACCGACCATCTTTACCCTAAGATCGCCTTTGGACATTTAGACGCCGTAGCCGGCATTTTCTTTATCCTCGGCCTCATCGGGAGCACCTACGCCAGCAGCGATTCGGCGCTCACCGCCCTCACTACCAGTTTTTGTGTGGACTTTTTGAATTTTGAAAAAGGGGAAAACACAGAGGCGCACTTTGCCTACGAAGCAGAACGTTTGGCGCACGAGCGCAGGATCGAAGCAAAACAGCGCAAAACGCGCACCCTCGTGCATCTGGGTTTCTCTGGCTTGTTCGTGATCATCATTCTGATCCTCAATGCCGTAAGCGATTCTGCGGTCATCTCGCTCATCTTCAAGATAGCTGGCTACACATACGGGCCTTTGCTCGGGCTTTTTATGTTCGGCCTTTTCACCGACCTGAAGATCCGCGACCGATATGCGCTACACGTCTGCCTTGCTGCCCCCTTCCTGACTTTTTGCTTTGAATATGCTTCCAAAACCTGGGCAGGCTTCGACGTAGGTTTTCTCACCATCCTGATCAATGGCCTGCTCACCACATTCGGGTTGTGGGCGATCTCATATCGGGAAAAATCAAGCTGATCGCCATCCACTACATCTAAGAATTGCCGCGCTCAAAATGTCAAACCAACGATTTTCCGTAAAACAGTTCCTATTGCGATGGTACTTCCCGCTACTCGTCGTTTTCACCATTATTGCAGGATTGAACCAGCAAAAGTATCCCGATATGATCTTTTCTAGCGACAGAGAAGGTTACTACATGTACATAGCCGCGCCGTTTTTTAGTGGCAGCTTTGCCAATTACAAACCGAGCAGCGATATTTTTACCCCTTACCCGGGCACCAACAAAATCTTTACCAAATACAGCTATGGCACGGCCCTGCTGGAAGCGCCCTTTGTGCTCGTTGCCCATGCCATTTATGTCATAAAAGAAAACAACCACGATTCCCACGGTCGCTTGCCCATTCACGGGCGGGGCGTATTGTTCGCATTCGTTTTTTACAGTCTGCTGAGTTTGTGGATGTTGCGGCGCTTTTTAGAAAAAAGATTCGACCCCGCTTGGGTTATGCTGGCCTTGTGCGGGCTGTACCTGGGCACCAATTGGATTTTCTACACCGTTAAAGAACCCGGCAATTCCCATGTGGCAGCGCTCTTTGTCTTGACCTGCTGGCTGGTGTTTGTTCCCAAACTGTTTCGTGAGCCCTCGGCCAAAAATTTCGTCATCGGCGGCCTGATCTTTGGCCTGACGAGTTTGATCCGCCCCACCAATTCCATTGCTATCCTCTACCTACTCTTTGCCGAAATGCCCGGCCCTCATGGCGGCAATGGACGCGAGCGCTGGCAGTTTATCCAAAAAAATTGGGTGCTTATTCCCCTTTTCGCTCTTGCCGTGGTGCTCGTTTGGTTGCCTCAAATGTGGTACTGGCACTCCGTTACGGGCCAATGGCTGTACTATTCTTATGATGAAGAGGGATTCACGAATTGGAAATCGCCCAAAGTACTGAATGTCCTGTTTGATGTCCAAAACGGCCTTTTTGTGTATGCGCCCATTCTGTTTCTGCCGCTCATCGGGCTGCTGCGCGGCGTTTGGAAGAAGCGGCGAGAAGCCGTCGGCATATTCACCATCATTGCCGTGCTGACCTATTTGTTCGCCAGTTGGCATACCTGGTCATTCGGCGGCGCTTATGGCCACCGCTGTTATGTGGACTGGATGCCCTTCCTCGCGCTGCCGTTTTGCTGGTTCTTGCAGGAAATAGTCGCGCCATCGAAACGGGTAAACTGGTTTGTGATCGTGCTATGCATTTGCCTGATGTACCTGAGCATTGGCCTGGGTTATTTGTACCAATGGCCCTGGGAGCACCCTGACTGGACCTGGGGAAAACTGTTTGAGGCGATAGGGCGGCTTTTGCCGTTTTAAAAAAATTTAAACAGGAAAACCGCAAAACAGGAGAACAAGAAAATATAAAACTATACAAGAGGATTCGAAGAAGGCAAAAAACTCCCCTTTTTCGAGATCATACCCCTCTCAGTTTTACATTTTCCTGTTTTGCGGTTTAATTCTTTTACATCCAAATCGTCTTCTCCGCCACATCTCCGCGTTTGCCTACCACATCAGCGGGCATCTCGTGCCAAGCCATGTAGAACAAGCCAAGGCATCGCTCACCAGGTTCCAGTTTCAGGAATTCGTTGGCTTCCAGTGCTGCTCTTGGGCTGCTCCAATAGCTGCCCAGGCCGATGGCCGCACCACTCAGCCACATATTCTGAACTGCCATAGCGACCGATGCAATCTCCTCAAAATCAGGCAGGTTGGCAGCAGGATCGGGCCGAAGGACGATAGCGATCACCGCCCCAGCGCGGAGCGGGTTTTCGGCTGTTTTCTTCATTTTTTCTGCTGAAAACAACTCCTCGGGCGTGTTATTTTTGTAAAAATCAGACATATAATCCGACAATCTTTGCCTGCTTTCCTCCGAGTGGAAAACCTTGAAGCGCCAGGGCTCTGTGCGTTTGTGGGTGGGCGCCCAGTTGGCGTTTTCGAGCAATTGCTCGATGATGGCCCGGTCAATCGGCTTGCCCGGAATGTAAAATTTTGGGAAAACGGCGCGGCGGCTGCGGATGAGTTCGGAGATCTGGGCAAGGGAAATGCTCATGTGGATGTTTTTTCCGGCAAAGATCGGTTGGATTTAGCGTTCGGGATCAATTGTTCAAGGTAAGTCTACGATTTTGAGGGGCTAATCTTTTGTTTTTCAGTGCTTTCCAGTTTTTTGATGCTTTCCTCCGTGGGGAGGTTTTCGGGCATGTCTCCGCCGAGTTCTTTGATGGTTTGGCGTACTTTTTTGCCTACTTCGAAGTGGGTTTGGTTGGCTTTTGATTTTCCTTTTATGTTGTCGCGGCGTAGCTTGTCCTCTGCTTGCGTGGCGCGGAAAAGATTGGCGGCCAATTCCGTGCTGCCCATGTGATCGAGTATGTGCTGGCTTTTTTTGAGTCCTTTTTGGGCATGGATATCCTTGGGATTTAAGCCGCCGTACAAGCCTTGATAGCCGAAATTCTGAAAGATGGCATAGTCAACGGCGTCAATGACGCCAGCATTTTTGGCGGCATCGGCCAACTGGGTATTGTGTCGTCGTAATTCGTTGCGCAGAAACAGCCGCTTTTCGTCATCAGAACCCAGTTGGTTGTATTCCTCCATCTGACGGATTTCCTGGAGGCGGGTTTGCACTGCAAAGTACGTTTGTCCGAGTGCGACTACTTCCTTGGCGGGATCAGCATTTTGAACGATGAGATAGCAGGCGTAGCGGGAGAGCTTAACGCTGGGCATTTCTCTTTTTGCGCCTGAACCGATAACTACCATCTCGTGCATATCCACGAAATGGTTTTCAATTTGTTGGCCGCTGTTTTGGCAGGCTTCTTTTGCCCGTTCGATGGCGGGTTGAAAATTGCGATACTCCAGGTATTCGAGCACTTTGCTCAAATCTCTGGCCGACCAGTATTCTGTGCCGTTTTCGTCGAGGCGTTTTATTTGTTCAAAAATGGGGGGAGTAGCGGTGCTTGAAAGTTCTTTTTTCATAGGAAATTGGGTGAAAGATAAATAAGGAGCAAATTTAAAATACTTTGTTTGTTTTTAAAAATAAAAATACAAAATATTTTATGTTGCTGCTGCCTATCCTTCTGTGCCCACCCATTTCAGCCAAATTTCGCGCGAATCCCGGAATCAACGTGAGTTGTCATCCTGACCGGGACCTGTCCGCATCAAGTGCGCTTTGTCTGAAAATGCAACAAATTTGACAAATTTTAAAAAGTTGTCAAATTTTCGCACCCTTTGGCCGGGTGCTTGCACATTAGAGTGCTCGGGAAGGCAAATACGCCATCAGGAGGGCTATAGGTATGGCCCAAAATGGCTTCGGCGCTGTTGTAGGAAATCATGGGAATATTCTAATTTCGATGCACCATTTTAGGGTTTTATTGGTTTTTTCTGCTCGCCTGATGGCAAAAAATTCTCGCCTGTCACAACACTTTTCCCGGTTTTTGATTCCAATTCTTTACGTGCATTGCGGGCAACGGCTCCACCCTTTTTACCCGCATTTGCATTGGCCGGTAAGCCTTCTGCCTGATCGCTTTCGGCGATTTGACGGGTGGAGAGTTCAGCCAAAGCCGTAAAAATTAGTTCGGCCTCACTCATGTGGTCACGCAGGTTGTGCGTTTTCAGGTTTTTCAGTTCTTTGTGTTCTTTCACGCTGAGCCCCGTCCATTCCTGATGGATGATGTTTGTCAACAAAGCAAATTCATCGGGTTTTTCTACCCCATGGTCTTTCCAGTAGTCGGTCAGTTTGTTGCGGCTTTCCTGCCCGCTCATGCGCTGCTGGATCCATTTTTCACTGCGGCCGAGTTGCTGCCAGTGCTCACGGGCGCGGTCAAGGCTTTGCTCCGGGTCACTTATTTCCTGCATTCGTTCGTAGCCGACCTTGGCAAGCCACTGCTTAAAAGGTTCGGCCTTAGGCGAGGGGATGGATTGTATGAGCCGAAGGAGTTGTTCAGTGTCTGCCACATCGGTGTCGCGCATTTTGCCATCTTCGGCAAGCATTTTCAACTGTCCCAATTTATGGGACAGTTCACTGCCTTCCGCTATTAGTTTGGTTTTCAAGGCATTCCAATATTTCCTTGGCCGAGGGCTGCCTGTAAGCCCGTTTCTGAATCTTGGGATATCAACGGAGGTTGTCCGTGGTCCATTGGCAACAATTCGGTGCGAGATGCTTC
>JANMME010000600.1:0-4990 GCA_031373015.1 Saprospiraceae bacterium | reverse complement strand
CCCGCTCCTCCGTGTTACATTTGCAGTCAAAATTTCTCCCTCTCCATGAAGTATTTCGTCCTAACCATCGCGACATTCCTGCTCGCGTATTCTTCTGTTTTTTGCCAACAATCCTCAATTTCTGAAAAGAAACTCCACAAGCATGTAGCCTATCTCGCTTCCGACAAACTCAAAGGCCGCGCCACTGGTACGCCGGAGGAGATCAAAGCCGCTAAGTATATAGCCAAGCAATTCCGTCAAATCGGCCTTGCGCCTAAAGGCGACGAGGGCACCTATTTCCATAAATTTGGTTTTAAAAAATCTAGCGACCCGCACGGGGGCGTGGACCCAAATGCCAAGCAAGTGTACAGTCAGAATGTAGCGGCATACCTGGATAATGGAGCCCCTTACACCGTCGTTGTTGGTGCCCACTATGACCATCTAGGACTTGGGCATGACCACAACTCCTTGGATGCCAACCCTGAAGGGAAAATCCACAATGGCGCGGACGACAACGCGAGCGGCACTGCTGGTGTGATCGAACTTGCCCGTTACTTTGCCAAAAACGGGGTGAAGGAGCAACACAACTTCCTTTTTCTTTGCTTTTCTGGCGAGGAACTTGGGCTTTATGGCTCCAAAAAATACACAGAATATCCCACCATTGACCTTTCCAAAGTCAGCTTTATGGTCAATATGGACATGATTGGTCGCCTCAACGCCGAAAAAAAATTGGTCGTGGGCGGCGTTGGCACAGCCCCGGATTTTGTGCCGACCTTAAAAGGCCTAACCACGGATTTAAGCATCAAACTTGTCAGTGCTGGCGTAGGCCCGAGCGATCATACCTCGTTTTATTTAAAAAACATCCCAGTGCTTTTCTTTTTCACCGGCCAGCACTCAGACTACCACAAACCTTCTGACGACATTGACAAAGTGAATTTTGGAGGGGAAATTCAAGTGGTTGAAACCGTTGCTCAAGTGATTCAAAAACTTGACAGTCAACCCAAATTGAAGTTTCAGGAAACCAAGTCTAAAGAGGGGGACAAAATGAGTTTCAAAGTTACCCTCGGGATCATGCCTGACTACACTTATGAAGGCGAAGGACTGCACATAGATGGTGTTACGGATGGAAAACCTGCTTCCAAAGCGGGGCTTTTGAAAGGAGACATCATTATTGGCCTTGGCGACGTCGTCGTGCATAACATCCAGGACTATATGAAAGGGCTTTCGATGTTCAAAAAGGGCGATACGACGAATGTGAAAATCAAGCGTGGGGCGGAGGAGAAGGTGATGCCGGTGACATTTTGAAAACAGAGGTCTAGTTTTTTTAAAAATAGTATAACTTTGTGCAAATAAAATTAGCAAAAGGTCATACTTTATGTTTTCAAGAAAGATTTTCAATGAATTAGAAGAACACCTGACTCAGAAGCACATTACCGTTATCACAGGGATGCGGCGTGTAGGTAAGTCAACGGCACTCAAGTATTTGATGGAAAAAGTGCCGCACGAGAACAAGCTCTACCTCGACTTAGAGAAGGTGGAAAATCGTTTTATTTTTCAGCAGCTGACCTATAAGGACGTTCAAATAGACCTTGAAATTCAAGGGATAGATTTTTCAAAACCTTCTGTTATTGCACTGGACGAAATCCAGTTGGTACCGCAGATAACAAGCGTAATCAAATATTTTTACGATACCCATCCAGTCAAATTTTTGGTGACAGGATCAAGTTCGTTCTATCTGCGCAACCGCTTTTCAGAAAGTCTCGCTGGGCGGAAGCATATATTCGAAATGTACCCATTGGATTTTTTAGAGTATTTGCAGTTCCGAGGAGTAGATACAAATGTGTTGGAACGGTTTGCGTTTCATCCTTACCAGCAAGGTGTGTATTTGAATTTCAAGGATTTATACGAAGAGTACCTTCGGTATGGAGGATTCCCGGAAGTAGTTTTGGCAGAAAGTGAAAAAGAAAAAACGCGCACCCTAAAAGACGTGGTCAACGCTTACATTGATCTGGATATACGTCTGGTGGCTGATTTTGAGATAAGTGGTACGCTTTACAAACTAATCCGGCTGCTGGCAACGCGCAGCGGTACATTGCTCGAAGTCTCAAAAATCGCAGCTGTGCTTGGCATAGATAGGGGAAAAACGACGGGCTACCTCGAACTTTTAGAAAAAACCTATTTCATCCACACGATTTCCCCATTCTCTCGCAGCGTGGACAAAGAATTATCAAAAAGAAAAAAAATCTACTTTGCCGACACGGGAATTTTACAACAACTTGCACAGGTAAGCAGTGGACAAGTGCTTGAAAATCAAGTGTTTTTGCAATTGCTGAAACTTGGTGAAGTGAACTACTACCAGAAAAAGAGTGGACAAGAAATTGACTTTGTTTTCAAACAGCAATTGGCTTGTGAGGTAAAAGAAACCCCGCACTCGGGCGATTTGTCCGTGCTGAAAAACCGTGCGAAATCCCTCAATCTTCCAGGGGCTTTGTTGATTGGCAAGCACCCGCCTGGCGATGGTTTCAAAGATTTTACTTGGGCGGGGACGATATTTTGAGTGCATATGTGATGTTCTGCAAAGAAGATAGATGAGATCCACCGATATGGATAGCCCCCCGACTGAAGTTCGGGGGTTACAAGATGACAGATGTGATTGGATTGTTACTTAAACCTAATCGCCCTAACCGGCGCAATCCCCGACACCACCAACGATGGCAACAGCAAGAAAACCAAGGTAATGGTCAACGTCCCGAGGTTGATGCCCAACACGGTGAGCCATTCAATGTGCACTGGCGCATAAGAAAGGTAGTAGTCCGCTTCGTTGAGGCGAATGAGGTGAAAACGGTCTTGAAGCCAGCAAAAACCTAGTCCGATGAGATTGCCCCAAAACATGCCGTTGAGCGTAATGACGGCAGCGTGGTACAAGAAAACGGAACGAATGCGGTGGTTTTCCGCACCGAGGGCTTTGAGGATACCGATCATGGTACTGCGTTCGAGCACCAACACCAGGAGCGCGGTAATCATATTGATGATGGCCACGGCAAGCATCAGCACCAGAATCACAATTTCATTGTAATCCTGCAGCTCGAGCCACTCAAAAATGGAGGGGAATTTGTCGCGAATGCTCACCGAGAGCAGGTCTTCAGGCAGTACTTCCTTGTAGATATACTCGTTGTAGCATTCGAGATCACGCAAGTCGTCGAGCCAAAGTTCAAAGCCTGCCACTTGATTTTCCTGCCAGCCGAGGAGATTCTGCACTTGTCGGATGTCGCAGAGGGCAAATTTTCGGTCATATTCTTCCAGTCCTGTTTTGTAAATCCCGCAAATTTGAAACATCCGGCGCGTTTGGTCGCGTTCTTTGACAAAATGCACGACGAACTTGTCGCCCACGCCCACCTGAAGCCGGTCAGCAGTCTGCCGGCTGATGATGATTTCGCGCGAAATCGCGGTATCAGACATGGTGATGGGATTCCCTTCGAGCAGGTAAGGTTTCAGGTTTCCCCAATCAAAATCCTTGCCGATACCTTTCAGTAGTATGCCCTCCAAGGCGGTTTTTGTTCGTATAATGCCGGGTTTATGGGCAAAAACCTGAATGTGCCGAATACCTCCCCGTGGAGGCTTGCCCTGCCATTCCATTTGTTGCAATACCTCTGGAGCAATGTTGCGAACAGTGTCTAAGGAGGGGTAAAAATCCTGTTTTATGTCAATGGGTTGTGGCTCAAACGAAAGCGAATAAGCCGTGTCAGAAATATGGATATGTCCCCAAAATTCAAAGATCTTGCGGCTGATCTCGCTTTTGAAGCCCGCGATGAGCGCAGAAGACGCAATCATCACCGCGACACTCAAGGCTACTGCCACCACCGCGATGCGGATGATGAGTTTGGAAAAATTTTTTCCAGCCGAGAAGGCGATGCGGCGGGCAATGAAAAAGGGAAGGTTCACAATTTACGATTTTGGATTTTGGATTTTCGATTGACGCAAATGTATCTCGCTCGGAGGCATACCTACAAATTTTACAAATCAAAAACCTCCATTGCGTTTGCTTGTTTCCTTACTCAAGGCTTCACCTAAATTTTTATGCGCAAATCCATCCTACCCTTCCCCCAGGTTCCCCAATTGTCCAAGTCTGACATTGCATATTCTACGGGCGATGAGCGCCTTAAGCCGTTTTATGCCTACGCGCCTCAGATTGAATCGTTTGAGCAAATAATACAGGAGAAACAAGGCAAGCCATACCCCCGCACCGACCTTGTTGCTGCACTCACACACCAATACCAAAACCTTCCGAGTCAAGAAAAAGTAGCTCGGAACATAGAGGCACTCGGCCACGAAAATGCCTTCACTATAGTGACGGCACACCAGCCGAGCCTGCTCTTGGGCCCGCTTTATTTCGTGTACAAGGCCTTGATGGCCATCAATTTAGCCGAAGCCGTAGAAGCTCGCATGGGAGGAAGGCAGCGCATTGTGCCTGTATTCGTGTTGGGCAGCGAAGACCATGACTTGGAAGAGGTCAACAAGGTCAATTTGTTTGGCAAGCAAATCGTTTGGCAACCAAACGAATCGGGCGCGGTGGGCAGCATGAGCACTGGCAGCCTTGCCGTTCCGCTGGAGGAGCTTCGCGGTATTCTGGGCGAAAGCGATGCGGCCCTGGCCCTTTTTGAGCGGGTAGACACCTGCTACCAAGGACAAAAGACCTTTGTCGAAGCCACTCAGGCTTTGCTGCACGAATTTTTTGGTCAATATGGACTGTTGGTGTTGAACATGAACGATGCCTCACTCAAGCGTCATTTCATCCCCATCATGGAGGCCGAACTGACAGAGCAATCCGCCTTTCGCATCGTGAACGAAACGATTGGGCAATTGACGGAACTGGGGTTCAAAGCACAGGCAGCGCCGCGAGAAATCAACCTTTTTTACCTGACGCCCGGATCACGCGAGCGGATCATTTTGGAAGAAGGCGTGTACAAAGTATTGAATATCAACAAGGTGTTTTCAAAAGAAGAGATGCTTG
>JANMME010000583.1:0-4863 GCA_031373015.1 Saprospiraceae bacterium | reverse complement strand
GACTGGGGCTTATGTCTTTTGTAATAAGGATCGGGTTGTTCGGAAATCGCGTTGCCATGATGGTTTTTTTTTAAACACATAGGCACATAAGTAAACGAATAAAACAAACCATAGAGGGGCTAAGGCGCAAATAATTGATTTTCAAGTACTCAGCATCTCTGCGCCTCTGCAGTTTATTTTTACTCTCGACTTATGTACCTATGCGTTTTAAAAAATTACTGTTTGTTAAATTGCACTGAGCCCAGGTCTTTACCCCCCAATACAAAATTGAGCGTGTAAATTCCGACCGGATAGTTATGCACATTCAACGAAAATTGCCCCATGGGAACTTCATTTTTTGCAAAATGCAAGTCGTCCAACTGTCTACCGGCGGCATCGAACACACGAACCATTAGCGGTTGATTGTCCTTGAAAGCATGTTTTACCGTCAAAACATCCGTGGCCGGATTGGGCGAAACACTCAAAACAAGGTTTTTTAAATCATTGCCTTTCAAGTCCTTCGTTCCCGTTGTTCCGGTATGGAAAAGCTGGAGTATTTCCCCGGCAGTCAGCGCTTTGTTGTAAATCTTGACGTTGTCCAAGGCGCCGATAAAATACTGGCCACCTTCAATCGGGTTGCTACCAAAGCAGAGCGAGCGCGCCGTAGAATTCAGTTTTCCAAGCGTAGGCTTGATCTTCGTCTGTTGCCCGTTGACATACACAATATCGCTGGTGCCATCGTGTACCATGGTGACGTACCACCAGAAAGTTTTCACCATTTCATTGCCGTCGCCGCTGTCCATATCAGAGATGAAATGCGGGAATTGCACATTGTTGCTGTTGGTCGTCCACACGATTTTCAAGTGCTGTGGGAGGGATATTTTCCAGCGTTCGTCCCAGTGGCCAAAATCAATGACGTAGGATTCTGCCACAGCGAGATTCGTGGCGTCTACCCGAATCCAGAAAGAAACGGTGGCATAATCAGAGATCAACTGCACGGCATTGGGCACCAGCACGGAGTCTTGCAGCCCGTCAAATTTGATGTTTTGTCCACCGCCGTTGGCGTGGTTGGGCACTTCAAACGTCGGGTTTCCACCAATGACCCCATCGTTGTGATAAGGAGTGGCATCTTTGGCATCGCCGTCGAAAGGATAATGTGCGATCATGCCTGGTTCGCCAGTATCCACGGGCAGCGTGGTGCTGAGTGTGATTTCAGCGATTGCAGAATTATTTCCTGACGGGTCAAAAGCATACACTTCAAAGGTGTAAAGCGTGGTTGGATCAAGACCTCCAACAAAGATCGAAAGCGTGGCAGCGGATACTGTATCGAATACCACACCGTCCACCAGAATCACATACCCTGCCACCAGCACATTATCAGTGGAAGGTGTCCAAGTCACCAAAACCGAGTTGGAAGCCGCTGTTCCGGCGATATTTCCGGGAACTGTTGGGGCTTCGGTATCCGGTGTTTGGTCTGCTCCAGAAGTCACTTTGAGCGTCGTGATCAGCGATTCATTGCCCGCAGCATCTATTGCCGACACGCCAAAAACGAAATCTGTAAGTGGAGCGAGGCCGGAGACCGTGGTTTGCAAATTAGCTGTCGTTGCAATCAGCACACCGCCTTGATAAACGTTGTATGCCGCCACGCCCACGTTGTCGCTGGCCGGAAGCCACAACAATTGAACATTGGTAAACGATACCACCGCTGTGAGGTTGAGCGGAGCATTGGGTGCTTCGGTGTCTGAATTTGCCGGTGGCTGATTCTGGGCCGCGTACAAAGCCGCGATCTGCATGGCATTCAGTGCCACATTGTAAACCTGCACTTCATCTAGCGAGCCGTTGAAGAAGTAATTATTGTCAATCGGGTCGAAGCCGATGCCGAGTGGTTTGGTCGTCACATCGAGCGCGCCAGCCGCGTTCTTCTCATTGACTTGCAGGCCGATGAAATAGATGATGTCTTTTGCACCGTCATGTGTCATCACGACGTGCGTCCAGGCGCCAAGCGTGAGTGGCGTTCCAGAATCCAGATCGCTGCAACAGTTGCCGCCGGAGTGGGTGGTGAAAACAGTTTTGCCGTGGCCCGGCAGAGAGATTTTCCAACGCTCCTGCCAGCCGCCGTTTGACAATACGAACACTTCCCCAGAAGGCGGGAAGGAAGCAGGATTTACCCAAAAACTAATGGTCGTATTGGCAGAATTCAGTTGGGGCGAATTAGCCGCGAGCAATGACTGATTTACGCCATTGAAAGAAAAAGCCTGGTTGGATTTTCCAAAACGGTCGGTCGAAAGCTGCGCACCCTGCACTATGGCGTGATTGCTGTAACCCGTTGCGTCATTAGCGTTTCCACTGGATTTGTAATCGGCCACCAAATTGCCGGGCACCACAGGCGTCTGATTTTGCAAAGCAAAAAACGCCGCAATTTCCCCTGCCGAAAGGGCGCGGTTGAAGATGGCGATATCGTCGAGCGAGCCGTCGAAAATGCTGCCATTGTCAATTGGGTCGTAACCGATGCCGAGCGGGTGCTTGGTTTTGTCGAGCGTACCCGTGACGTTTTTCTCATTGACTTTTACGCCATTGAAATAAATGATGTCTTTCGCGCCGTCATGGGTCATAGCAACGTGGGTCCAAGTGCCTACTGTGAGCGGAGTACCCGAATCCATGTCACTGCAACAAGCGCCGCCAGCGTGCGTGGTGAATACCGTTTTGCCATGACCCGGCATCGAGATTTTCCAGCGCTCCTGCCAGCCGCCATTCGAAAGCAAATAAACTTCACCACTCGCAGGGAGTGAATTTGGTTTTACCCAGAAGCTAATCGTTGTGAAATCGGATTGCAAGGCCGCCGAATTGGCTGCGGTGGCGTATCCGCTCAGTGCGTTGGAACCCCAACCGTGGCGGTTTGCCGTAGCCGTGGCAGCGGCATCCAGCGTCGCATCATTACCGAATTGAGAATCATCCGTACCAATCCCGTTGAGGCTGTACGCGGCCACGAGGTCGCTGGCGGTGCCTGGGAAAGCAGCCTCTGCGGTGTAGAGTGCCGCAATGGCGGCATCAGAAAGCGCGAAATTGTAAATAGCAATATCGTCCAGAACACCATCGAACCAGTTGCCACCGTCAATGGCGTTGAAGCCGATTCCGAGAGGTTTAGTGGTGGGGTTAAGCGTACCAACTACAGATTTTGTGGCTACCAGGGCGCCGTTAATAAAGATCTTATCATTGATACCATCATGCACCATGACGACCTGTTTCCAGATGCCGACTGGCAATTCGTTGCCGCCGCCGGAGTCCATGTCAGAAATACCGTTGCTGTGGTTGGTGGTCCATACCGGTTTGCCATGAGGTGGCAGGGAGATTTTCCAGCGCTCCTGCCAGCCTCCGTAGGAGAAAAGGAAGGCTTCGCCGTTGCCGGGCAGGGCATTGACTTTCACCCAAAAACTGACGGTTGTTGTGGCAGAATTCAGTTGTGCACTGTTCGATGCACTCACTTCGGTAGAAGCACCATTGAACAACAGCGCACTGTTTCCAAAGCCGAAACGGTCAGTGGTCAGCGTACCGCTCGATACATCTGCGTGGTTGCCGAAAGCCGTGCCGTCTAAGCCGTTGCCACTGAACCTGTAGTTCGCGACATTGCCTGAGACTACAATGGGAGGCGTGTTTTGGGCTACGTACAACGCCGCGATCTGTGGGGCCGTCAGCGCCACATTGAACAACTGTACCTCATCAAGCGAGCCGTTGAAATAATTGGCGTTGTCAATCGGGTCGTAGCCGATACCCAGCGGATGAGTGGTCGCGTCCAATGCACCAGCCGCGCTTTTGATATTGACCTGAACCCCGTTGAAGTAGATGATGTCGCTCGTGCCGTCGTGAACCATGACGACGTGCGTCCAAGAGCCAAGGGTGAGTGGTGTGCCAGAGTCAAGGTCACTGCAGCAATTGCCGCCAGAGTGGGTTGTGAAAACAGTTTTTCCATGACCGGGCAGCGAAACTTTCCAACGCGATTGCCAGCCGCCGAAGGATAGAATAAAGCCCTCGCCCTGTGCTGGAAATGACGTGGGATTTACCCAAAAACTGATGGTCGCGGTGGCGGAGTTGAGTTGCGCCGCATTGCTGGCACGGATGCCGTCTTGCGCGCCATCGAACCAAAACGCGCTGTTCGGAAAACCGAATCGGTCTTGTGTGAGGGTGGCGCCATTGACTGAGGCATTATTTGCAAAAGACGACTGGTCTTTCGCTGTGCCCAAAAAGGCGTACGAGGCGACGGGGGTTTGGGCATGCAAACCTGCTGCTGTTAGGAGCCAGCAGCTGAGCATGAGTAGCGGTTGTAAATACCGTTTCATAAATGGATTGATTTAAATTGTTTCAAAAACTACTTTGCAGGAAAAGGGATATCTGGCAAGCTCTGGACGAGATCGCCGAATTTTCTACTTTCCGAAATGATCTTTATGGAAAAATATATGGATTTTAGGATAGCAAAGTTAGCCGGGCAAAGAGGGCCAGAATGATGCAATGCGGTGAATAGGTGGTGCTTTAGTGAAGGGGGCGCCGTCAAAGGACAGAGGTCTTATTATTGAAACAATTTAGTACAGGGCTACTTTTAAATAGCACAAATTGTTGAAAAAAATTTGGCAACTAGCTGTGTTTTTAAAATTTGTCCGTAATTTTGTCCGCATCTATAAAAATATCCATAAATGGTAAACGTCAAGTTCTATCTAGACAAGGCTGACAAGCATAAACTGCACCCAATACATTTGGTAATTCGCCAAAAAGAAGTGCAAGTGAAAGTAGCAACGGGGGAAAAAATCCGGAATACGGATTGGGACAATGTGAACCAAGTAGTTCTTAGCTCGTGCTATAGCCACCGAGAGCTGAACAAATTCCTCTCTTTTT
>JANMME010000572.1:0-2070 GCA_031373015.1 Saprospiraceae bacterium | reverse complement strand
GTTTAGAGTTGAGGGCTTATTGGGGCGGAGGTCCTGCTGACTTCTTTTTGAAAATCGAATAATAAAGCCCTTTGATCCCGTAATAAATACGGTACAACAGTTGGGTGAACGGATCAGGAGGACTTTGAATTGGACTCACGATAGATTTGAAAAAGTTAATTAAGACTCTTTCTCATTTTCAGGATTCTTTTTACTCTGGATAAACTTTCCTGTTACAAATACAGCGGCCAAACCAATCATGGTAGCAACAGCGATTGCGGCAGCGGATTTAGTATCGCCCAATTGTGCAACATAAGCACACAACCCTGACAAAACAATGACTGAAGCAAATCCTAATAGCAGCCCTAAACGAGTCGTAAATATGGAACGATGAGAAAGAACGATAAGGTCGTCTTCTCTTTTCAACCTCCGATCCTGTTCTTTTTCTGCCATTTTAAGCAGCCGATCAGCAAACCCGTGTTGAATAATCTCATATTGTTGCATTTCATCTGGCGATGGAATTGGCCTGATATGCAACTCTTGATGAGTATGCCCCATAACTATTGTTTGCCCTTGTGATGGTTGAAAGGAGGGTTTAATCTTGGGCTTTGGCATTGATGTTCATGTTTTGAGACAAAGTTTGGTAAGATTGTCTAACATCTTGACCTACAGAAATCCAATCACTGTCCAAGGCTGCCGCGTCAAGATACGATCCATTATTTAGCCTGTTTTTTAATCCTTGAATCCTTCGATTATTTTCTTTTTCTTCCTCCCAAATCCAAGAAACCACAATTCCAATGCAGAATAAAGCCAAGAAGGCTTCAATAAAAGACATCTCTGTTTTTTTCATGACTTCTTACTGTTTTTAGAATTGTAGAAAAACGTCCTAAAAATTGATTTGGTTCAATTTCAATGTGCGCTCCATTCAATTTTTGTCAAATCCACGCCGTCCTGGTACATTTCCCAGATAGGGCTGAGGTCGCGCATGTGGTTCACGCCATTGCGAACGAGTTCGATGGCTTGCTCCACTTCTTCTGCTGTGGTAAAACGACCCAGCGAAAAACGAATGCTCGAGTGCGCCAGATCGTCGCCCAATCCCATTCCAACCAGTACATACGAAGGTTCCAGCGATGCAGAGGTGCAGGCCGAACCTGAAGAGACTGCGATATTTTGATTAAACGTCATCATAAGTCCCTCACCTTCAACGTGCTTGAAGGAAATATTCGCTACATGCGGCATCCGGTGCTGCTCGTTGCCGTTTACCTTTGTTTCTTCCATTTTTGTCAATTCCTGCTGCAAGTGGTCGCGTAGTTTGCTCAAACGGGCCGCGTCCTGAAGCATTTCTTCGCGGGCGATTTCGGCAGCTTTGCCAAAGCCCACAATGCCAGGCACGTTCAAGGTGCCAGAGCGCATACCGCGTTCGTGGCCACCTCCATCCATTTGGGCGGTCACTTTCACGCGGGGGTTTTTGCGGCTCACATAAAGCGCGCCCACGCCCTTGGGGCCGTACATTTTGTGCGCCGTGAACGACATCAGGTGAACGCCCACTTCACGCGGATGTGTTGGAATTTTGCCCACGGCCTGCGTTGCGTCGGAGTGAAACAACACCCCGTGTTTCTCACAGATCATTGCGATTTCGCGCATGGGCTGTATCACACCCGTCTCGTTGTTGGCCCACATGATGGACACCAAAATGGTGTTGGGTTTGATGGCGGCTTCCAGATCCGCCAAATCAATCAGGCCATCTTCCTTGACTTTCAGGTAAGTAACCTCAGCACCGGCCTTTTCCAGATGGCCACAAGTGTCGAGGATCGCTTTGTGCTCCGTCTCGGCTGTGATGATGTGGTTGCCTTTCTTGGCGTACATTTCAAACACGCCTTTGAGCGCAAGGTTGTTGCTCTCTGTGGCGCCTGAAGTAAAGATAACCTCCTTATCCTCAACGTCTAAGAGTTTGGCAATTTGTTCCCGGGCATAGTCCACGGCATCTTCCGCTTCCCAGCCATACTGGTGACTGCGGCTGGCGGCGTTGCCGTGTTTTTCGTAAAAATAGGGGATCATCGCGTCCACCACACGCGGGTCGCAAGGCGTGGT
>JANMME010000568.1:0-2545 GCA_031373015.1 Saprospiraceae bacterium | reverse complement strand
CTTTTTACCCGCCATAGCTTTAGCGAAGGCGGGTTGCCTGCCGAAACCTTAGGACAAAGGCCCCAATTTCTAAGATTCAGTGCTATCGGATCTCTGTGGGTTGCGCTACTTTTGCGCGCTATATTACTAAGCGTGTTTTTTGACAGGATGAACAGGATAAACAGGATGGAGTCGGCTTCGCCGACTTGCTGCGATACTTGTATACCGCCGAGCCTCGGCTACGCATCCCAAGCGCGTGTGTCATCCTGTTTATCCTGTCAAAAAATCAGGTTTAGCACCTGTTCGGAAATTTTAATCAAATAGTGTACATACCATAGGTTTTTAAAACCTACAAGGTTTAGAACGTAAAATTATGAGCAAAAAAGCACAAAAACCAGCATCTTCCTCGACAAACGCCTCCGCCTCTGCCTCCGCCTCTGCCTCCGCCAAGGCTACGGCAGATAAAAAGGCTACGGCAGATAAAAAGGCTACGGCCGATAAAAAGGCTATGGGATCAGGCAAACCCTCACCCAAACGCCTGCCCAAAATACTCCTGCTTCTGCTCTTGCTGGCGGCGGGAGCTTTTGCCGCATGGAAATTCTGGCCCAAAAAAGATAACGGCTATCTGCCCGACGAATTTCACTACGCCGAGCCTACCCTGACGGCAAAGAATCCGATGCTTCAATTGCTCAAAGCAGATGAAACAGGCATTGATTTTCAAAACCTGATCACCGAATCCGCAGAAAATAACATCACGACCAATATCAACATCTACAATGGTGGCGGCGTAGCTGTTGCAGACATCAACAACGACAAGCTGCCCGACATTTACTTTGTCTGCAGCAACGGAAAAAACAAACTCTACCTGAACGAGGGGAACATGAAGTTCAGGGACATTGCAGAATCGGCGGGCGTTGCCTCGGAGGATGGCTTTGAGACCGCCGTGACAGCCGCTGATGTAAACGGAGATGGTTTTCTTGATCTCTATGTGTGCCACGGAGGCCCTAAGGAAGATGAACTGCGACGCAATAAGCTGTTCATGAATAACGGAAACTTGACCTTTACGGAGCGCTCCAAAGAATACGGCCTGGATGATATCAGCGCCAGTTCCGGCGCCACCTTTTTCGATGGCGATGGCGATGGCGACCTGGATTGTTACGTGCTCAATTACCTGACCGATATCACGTATGCCAGCAAAATTGATGTGGTTTACGACGCTGATGGGAAACCCATCCCCAACCTCGTGCCCAAAAAAGAACATGATACGGACCGCTATTTTCGCAATGACGGCCCGCCAGCGCTCTTGGCTGGCGGAAAGGGCGGTTTCACCGATGTTTCAAAAGAATCAGGCGTGTGGAATTTTGCCTTTGGCCTGAGCGTGTCCATCTCGGACTTCAACCGCGATGGCTACCCGGATGTATATGTTGGAAATGACTTTTTCCAACCCGACAAGCTTTACATCAATAACGGAAAGGGCAACTTCACGGACCGGCTCGCTGATTATTTCCGGCACACCTCGCAAAGCACCATGGGCATAGATTTGAGCGATTTTGACAATGACGGTCTTGTAGACCTCCTGGCCATGGATATGTTGCCGGTGAAGAACAAACGGCACAAACTCCTGCAAACCACCAATACGCTGGGAAGATATCTTTCGATGGTGCAAAACAACTATTTCGAGCCTGTAACCCACAATGTGCTGCAACACAACAATGGCAATGGCACCTTTAGCGAAGTGGCCTGTCTGGCAGGTGTTTACAAAACCGACTGGTCCTGGAGCCCGCTTATGGCTGATTTTGACAACGACAGCCGTCGCGATATTTACATTACCAATGGATACCGCCGCGAAGTAGGCCATCGGGATTATTTCGAGTTCCTCCTCCCGGATATCAAAAACAAGGCAAATCAGGCTGGGAGCGACGATTACACCCGGATCAGGATGATCCTCGACGCCATTCCCGATTACAAACCTCGCGACTTCTTATATCAAAATAAAGGTGACTTGCAGTTCGAGGACAAAAGCGGTGACTGGGCTACCATGGAAGCCACCTGGTCTTGCGGCGCTGCCTGGTCGGATCTGGATGCCGATGGCGATTTAGACTTGATAGTCAGCAACTTAGAAGACCCTGCATTCATTTACAAAAACCTGAGCCGCGAACAAAACAAAGGCAATTACCTTCAAGCCAAACTCCAGGGAAGTCCGCAAAACCCTTTTGCCGTCGGCGCTTCGGTACTGATTGAATACAACAACCCCGCCCAAGCGGGGCAGGCACCCGCCCAAGCGGGACAGGCACCCGCCCAAGCGGGACAGGCTGGGGAAAAACAATTTCAGGAAATAAGCCCGAACCGGGGTATTTTCTCCTCTTCAGAACACCTTGTCCATTTCGGGCTGGGGCAAGTAGCCCAGGTAGAAAAACTCAGCGTCCGCTGGCCCGATGGAAAGACCCAGACACTCACCAATGTGCCTGTCAACCAGCGGCTACAGTTGGACTGGAAAGATGCCTCTGGTAATACCCCTACCCTAGTTCCTTCTGTGAACGTACCGACGTTGATGGCTGAAAAAACG
>JANMME010000555.1:0-9620 GCA_031373015.1 Saprospiraceae bacterium | reverse complement strand
CTTTTTACCCTCTCCCCAAAGATTCAAAAATATCGTCTATTTGATCATAAGATTTAACGCCCACCTGTTCCTCTTCGCCGCCTACGAGGCTAAGTCCGGCGAGGCCAAGCATTTCCAAAATTTCGGGCCAATCGCCCGCCGGAATGTCGGCCTGAAGCAGAGAGGGCCGCAGGGAAAACACTTCGTGCCAGAAACCCTTCTCAGCGTAAAAAGTTGATTTTGAAATCTTTGTGTCAGAAAAATTGAAAAGGAAAATATCAGCGTAGGCTGTGAATGCTTGCAATTCTAGCATTGAAAACGGCAGCCCTTGTTCGCCCACTCCAATTTCCAAAATAACTTCCAGGCCTTCCAATTCTGCTAAATGCGCCCCATGGTTTTGCGCAAAAACCTGCACAACATCCAAACCAAAAAACGCCGCCGCTTCCCGCACTACCCGGGTAGGCGTGCTCCTGAATTCGCCCACGATTTTCGGGCCTTCCACCCACTCGCGGATGGCTTTCATGTACATCGGGTCGAGGTAGCCCTCTGTGCCTTCTTCGAGGTTGAAGCCCAGATAATCAACCTCCTTTGCCGCAAAATAGCGGGCATCGGTGAGGTGGGCTATGCGAGATGATTTTATTAATGTAGTCAATGTGCAAATATTGTAGCGGCTGCTTTATCTGCCGTATGTACGAGCGGCAGATAAAGCAACCGCTATAATTGTGGCAAAGGTAGCAAAACCCTAAAGACCAAAATCCCATCCACCTACGGCTGAGCATTCCGTAGATTTGCCGCGAAGTTGTCTGACATGTGTTTTTTTTGACAGGATTTACAGGATCAACAAGATTTAAGATTTTTTCGGAGAAAAAACCCTGTTCATCCTGTAAATCCTGTCAAAAAAACACCTGTCAGACAATTTATATCCAGTTCACAGTTCATCATTTTTACCCGTCGTAGTCCCAAGCATTTGGGAAGAAAGCGGAACATCGCTCAGCACTTGAAAAATCGCTCCCTACTCTGGCTCCTCCTGCTCATCGCCGTGGCTTTTGCCGCCTGGAAACTTTTTTCCAATAAAAAACAACTCGATCAAGAGGCAGATCTTTCCAAGATGACACGGGCCTTTGTCCCCGTGGAAGTAGTTGTGCCAAAAATGGAGACCTTGGCCAACCACCTCGAAGCCGACGGCATTTTCCTGCCCTTCAAGGAAATGTTTGTCATATCCGAAACCGCTGGCCGTGTGCTGGATACCTACAAAAACAAAGGCGAGTGGCTCAAGGAAGGTGAAATCATCGCCAAAGTGGACGACGAACTGCTTCGCATCGAACTCGAAGCCACGCAAGCCAACCTCGCCAAACTACGCAAAGACAAGGAGCGCCTCACCAACCTTATCGAAGGCGAAGCCGCACCCAAAAACAAGATCGAAGACCTCGACCTCGGCATCCTAACCGCCGAAGCCAAGGAAAAAGGCCTGAAAAAACAGATCGCCAACACGAGCATCAAAGCACCCATGACGGGCACGCTTGGGATGCGCTTTATTGAACGCGGCAGCGTCATCGGCCCGGGCATCCAGGTGGCCCAAATGACCAACCTCGAAAAGCTTTTCCTCATGGTAAAAGTGACTGAGCGCGACGTTTTGAACGTAAAAAAAGGCCAGGGCGTAAGCGTCACCGCCGACGTTTTTCCCAACCTGAACATCGCCGGAAAAGTGACGAATATCGGTCTCCGCGCCGACAACGCTTTTAACTATGATGTTGAAATAGAGGTGATTAACCCCAAAGGAAACCCGCTTCGCGGCGGCATGCACGCCAAATCAAAATTTACCTTCGATGCCAATCGGCAGGGCCTCACGCTCCCGCGCAAGGTCATCGCCGGAAGCCTGCAAGACCCGAAAATCTATGTGGTTCAGGGCGACTCCATCGCGGTGCTTCGTGCCATCGCTTTGGGCGGGATTTATGGGGATAAGATTGAGGTGACCTCCGGGGTGCAACCTGGGGATCAGGTGGTGGTGACGGGGCAGTTGAATTTGGTGGATGGGGCGCGGGTGAGTGTGGTGCGGTGAGTTTTCATTTTATTCTCCTTTTATATTTGATGATATGGCAGCAATAACACCAATAGATCGCTCTTTTTCTGGCAACCTTGCATCAAGGAGAATCAGAGAAAATATTGAAAAATATGGGCGTAGTGAAGATGCCACTACTCTTGATCTAAGTAAATGTGATTTGCTTGAAGTCCCTATTGACATAATTGCCTGTGAATGGCTTAAGACGCTCATTTTGAGCGAAAACAAGCAACTAGCAGACATCTATGCCATATCAGGGCTGTTGAACTTACAAACGCTTGATATTTCTTTTACAAAGGTTGCTGATTTATCGCCCCTCAGCAGTCTGGTCAATTTACAAGAGCTGCTCTGCGGTTTTTCCAGTATTGCTGACTTGTCGCCCTTGTCTGGGTTGACCCATTTGCAAACGCTTAAATGCTATAATACACAAGTAGCGGATGTATCGCCTTTGTCTGGACTGAGCAATTTGGAAGTACTCAACTGCTCTTCCACGCCGGTTAAGGATATATCGCCGTTGCTGCCGTTAATTGAAAAAGGGCGTCGGGCAACCCTGAACGGCTTCACGGACAAGGGTGTTTTTGATTTTCAGGATTGTCCGTTGGAGAATCCACCCGTAGCAGTGGTACGGCATGGAAATGAAGCGATTTTAAGGTATTTTGGGGTGGTGGATAAGGCAAGTACAGAAACCATTCCTAAGGCAGATAAATCCCTCCCCCAGCGCAGGTATCCCGGCCTACGATCTTTTGACAGAAGCGAGTCCAATATCTTTTTTGCCAGACAAAGGGAAGCGGAAGAATTTACCAATCTTGTATTCCGAGAGCGGTTGGCTGTGCTGTTTGGAAAGTCGGGAGTGGGCAAAACCTCACTGCTTCAAGCGGCTTGTGGCCCCAAATGGGAGCAAGAAGGCTTTGTGCCGATATTTATTCGCTGTGGAAGTGACCGACCTTTATTGGAAAGTGTTGGCGAAATACTAGAGCGAAGCCCTTATCTGAGTGGGAAGGACGACACTTGGCTGCGCCCAAATACCACACAGACTTTATGGGAAAAATTGAAGCGGCTTAAATTTACCATAAATGGCTCGCCCGCAACGCCTGTGCTGGTGTTCGACCAATTTGAGGAAGTCTTTACGCTCCCGCACTCGGAAGAGAGCCGGCAAGAATTTTTCAAAGAACTGGCCGACCTAGCTAACGAAACAAAATCAACAGCATTAATTGCCGCGCTTTTTGAGGAATCTGAACAAGGAAAACTCGATGCAAAAACATTGAGTTGGTGGGAATCTCAGCCCGCATTGCGTGTAGTTCTTTCTGTAAGGGCTGATTTTCTATATCGACTTGATGATATTAACATTCCCGAAATTTTAAACAAAAGATACCAATTACGAGCACTAACTATGGAAGCAGCGCGACAGGCTATTGTCGGGCCTGCAAGCGTCGAAGGTTTTTTTAACTGCCCAGTATTTTCCTATTCCGATGATGCAATAAGCGATATATTTGGTTTTCTGGCTGGCGGGTCGGGGCAACAAGAAATCGAGCCTTTTCAACTCCAACTTATTTGCCAGCAAATAGAAGAACAGGTTGTCGACAATGGGCTACCGATAGGCGGGGAGGTCTCGCCAGTGTTTTACGGCGGCGAAGAAGGGCTACGGGAGATGATGGATGTTTACACAAGGATGATATCAAAACTTGAAGACTCCGAGAAAGTAATCGCCCGAAGACTCATCGAAGAAGGCCTGATTAGGAACAACCGCCGATTGAGTGTTTCTAAAGACCAACTATTGGAAGAGTTTAAAGCGACACCCTCACTTTTAGAAAAATTAGAGGATAGCCGTCTTCTGCACAGAGATACAACTCGAGGGGAGGTTTACTACGAAATAAGCCACGATACACTATTGCCCTACATCATCCAATTTCGCGATAAAAGGAAAGCGGCAGAAGCCGCTGCCCAGAAACCGATGGGAGAAGTAGAGGATGAAAAATTAAAAGAAAACCAAGAAGCAGAAAACCTCATCTCACGCTTCTCCACTCCCACCTCTAAATATCTACTTGCCCTAGAAGGCGGCAACGCAGAAGTGTGGGGACAATTGGCACTACTCCGGGCATTTGAGGAACGTATGCAGAAGGAAACGAGCAATCGCGATTACCGCTTGAGCGACACCTTCGACCTGATCGGCAGCGTCGGCCTGGGCAATTTTGTAGCCCTGCAATTGGCTTTAGGGCGTTCAGCAAAGGAGATTTACGAGGATTTTAAACAAGAAGAACGCAATGCCGGGGAGGATTTCTTCTGGGTAATACGACAGGTTTTGGCCAAGCGCTATGCTGAAGCGGCTGAAAAACGCAGCTGGACGACTGGGTTTTGTTATTCCAATGCGTTAAGCGGCGGTGAGCCTAAACCGCTGACCAACCACCCCGATCAGACACTTTCCCTGCCAGGCATCTTGTCGAATTGGGCCAATGAAGAACGGGCCAGTCACACGAAAAATAATCCTAATACTTCAGTCGCTTGTCCGGTGGAAACGATCCTGTTGCACGTTGCTACGCATGCAGCCTACCCGTTTGGCTGGGCTGTGGGCGAAGAAAATCTGCACCTCCTCTCCATCGAAAACCCCACCAGTATGCCAGATGTGCCAAACCAAAGCCAACAGCAACTCGAGTCAATTGCGCCTGCCCCCACTGGCTCCGACACCCAAATCCGACTCAAACAACTCGCTCAATGGATACACACTGGCAACAAAGGAATATCCCCCTTGGGCTTCCAACCTGCACAGGTGACGCGCCTCAAACTCAACTTCGAACGCATGGACATTGCGAGCCGGAGTGATTGGGAAAGATTCTACGAGCAGGCCAAGGGCATTGTGGCGAATACTGACCTTTCGCCTTTTTTACCAAAAGTTGTAGTTTAAGCGTATGAATTTGATAAGTTTGCGCAACTTTTTACCAAAATAAAAACACCCATGGCTGAACTAGACCCGAACTTCCCGCTCATTGTGGTCACTTCTTATGCCCACGCGGACCAAGATTATCTGACCCGTTTTGAGAAATTTTGGAAACCAATCCGGGAGGCCGGGGCCATCGCATCCTGGACAGATAGGGGCATCCTGGCAGGACAATCCTGGGATAGCACAATCAAGCGTATCTTTAACGAAGCCGATGTTTTCATCTTCTTAATCAGCTCAGATGCGCTTGCTTCCGATTATATCAACACGGTAGAAATGAAAATTGCTTTTGAGCGTAGGGCTGCTGGCGAAGCGGAAATAATCCCGATTATACTTCGACCTTGCCTTTGGAAATATAGCGCTTTCAAAGACCTGCAATTGTTGCCTACAGATGGCAAACCTGTTACTACCTGGGACGGTGGTGAAGATGCAGCCATGCTAGAAGTGGCCGATGGCATGGCGAGGATGATTGCTAATTTGCAAGCGCGCAAAAAAGATAAATTATTTGCGAGATGAGAAGATTCTTCCTGTATCATGAGGATACTGACAAAGGTCTCGCACAGAGTCTTTGTAAATTTTTCAAGACTTGGGTAAGAAATGGAAAAATGAAAATTTCCTCTTGCTATGACATGCCTGCTGGTGTAGTCAAAGAAGAATGGTTAGTAAGTGAGTTGGAATCTGCTGAAGTTGTTTTATTTGTGGTTACTTCAAACCTATTGGGGGAAGATTTTTTTTATGACAAATTCACCCCTGTGGTTTTGTCAAAGCGCAATAACAAGGGATGCATGGTTATCCCGGTTATCTTTTCGAGTAACCTGCTCGTAGATACAAAATTCGGGAAATTACAACCTGTTCCCAAAGTACGCATTGACCAGTACCCTTCGCCAGATAATGGTTTTGAAGACGCGGCAGAGCAGTTGAGAGATATACTAGAACAAGAAAAATTTGATAAAGGCCTCGCTGTTCAAGGATCAGAAGTTGAAAACCTGAAATCTGCGCTTTCCAATTTCAATTATTACACCCAACTATCTCCCGAGGCTGTCGCGACAGCCCCTTCTGCTACATTTTCCAGCGCTTTCAATATATTGATAATCAAAGGCGGAAAGCGCAGTGGCCACGAATTGTTAGCTCGACGCTGGCGTGATACGGTCTTGAAACCAATAAAATATCCCGAAATCTGCACACTGAACCTCTCCAGTACTTATGAAAGCCCGACACAAATCGGGATGCAGATTTGGGACGTACTCAAAATCCCTGCTTATATTGGAGAGGAGAATAAATTTATGGAGCAATTGGCAGATAAACTGCTCCAGCGCTTGCAAAATGAGGCATTGGTCATCCGGCTCGACGATTTCCTCCCGAGTGTGCACCCAGAATGGATGGATCTATTTTTTATTGATTTATCAAAAGCCTTAGAGGTGGTCAAAGCCCAAAAAACTAACTTGCCCGCTTTGCAGTCACTTTGGTTTTACCTATTCTATCGTTTTAAAGAAGAGGAAATGCACTTCGCCCTAAGTTTTCCAGCGCAGGTCGTGTTACCCTCCGTAAGTCCGGTTAGCAAAGAAGACTTTGAATCTTGGAGAAAAGGACCATCAAATGATGCTTTGTGTACCTTTGAAAAGTATCTTGAAATTGATTACGAACTAGGCAAGATTCTAGACCTTGAGGAACCTAAGAAGAACGAAGTGCTGGATGTACTCGATCGCATCTGTCAATCAGTCTATGCCAAAGAATTTCTCTATGATCAGTACATCGCCACACTGAAATAAATATCAATACCTAAAAACGAACAACACCTAACCATGGTCGAAAAAGCAATAACCTACGAATATACAGGCAAGGGGCTTAAAGCATCTGTTGAAATCTCTGAGAAGGAAACCTTGGAGCCTTACCTCCCCGATCCATCTTTGGTGGAAGCAGTTAAGTACGCGAAAGCCTTAGGTCGTCCTTTATTGCTCAAAGGCGAGCCGGGCTGCGGCAAAACCCTTTTGGCAAAAGCAGTCGCCTACGAGTGGTTTGGTAAAAACTATCACCCCTATTATTTCCAATGGGCGGTAAAATCCACCTCCAAAGCCGCCGACGGACTCTACACTTTCGACTATATCGCCCGATTGCGTGATGCCAATCTGGCCCAGTGGAAAGGAGGAGAAACACAGGGAATACCACAAAACGAGCAAGAAGCAAACAAAAAATACCGCCGTTGGGGGGCGCTAGGAAATGCCTTTCGGGTATCAGCAGAAATGCAGATAAGCCCTGTTTTGCTGATTGACGAGGTAGACAAGGCCGATATTGACTTTCCTAACGACCTGCTCATGGAACTGGATCAGATGGAATTTACGGTTCCTGAAACCGAGGAGAAAGTGGTCGCGCTAGAAAAATTTAGGCCATTCATCATCATCACCAGCAACGACGAGAAAGAACTTCCAGTCGCTTTCTTGCGCCGCTGTATTTTTCATTACATTGAATTTCCGGACAAACCGCTGCTCGAAAAAATCGTGGCAGCCAATTTTACCCTGAACACTGATTTGGCAGCCAAGGCGGTCGCAAGGTTTTGGGACATCCGAAAGCAAATGGAGGAAAAAGGAATTACCGATAAAAAGGTAACTACCAGCGAACTGAAAGACTGGCTGAAAATCATGCAGCACCAAATTTCCCTCGGCCTGAGCGACGATCTCTTAGAAAAATTGGACGATAAAAACAAACTGCCCTTCTATCAGGTGTTGCTCAAGACTATCAACGATCAAAAGCAATTCTTATGAATAAAATCTGGGCGCGACTGTTTCATTGGTTAGGTGTTAATACGGGGTTAGCAAGCCAGACTGAAACACCGCCCTCCAGCCTGTCAGGGCCTAGGTGGAATGCTGCCCCTGCCGCCGAGCTCTTGGCCGCGCTGCACAAAGAAGCATTACTACGCCCATATCTAGGCATTGGGGAGTGTAAAACATTGCTCAATGCCCTCGGCAGTGGCATTGGGCTGGACGACCGCCCACAGTTTGACCTCCTGTTCACCGCTCTTTTGATCAAAAATAAAGCCGACGGCGACACTATATCCCGGACAATAGAAGGTTTTTTCCAAAAACGCAACGCCGAAATAAGCCTCGAAATCGAAGCGGCCTTGCGACAATTAGAAGCAAAAAAAGAAGCCGCTCAGAAAGCAACCGGCAAACAAACAAGTAACAACACCGTCCCTCCTCCTGTTCCCCAGCCCGCACCCCTACCCAGTGCCACGGGAAGCGGAACAGGGAGCAGCGCTAGTCCCGTTTACGAAACCAGTGTGCAAGTCGAGATTATGCTCAGCCCCAGCACGTTTTCGTTACCTGCGTCCGAGCGGTTCAAAACCGCAGACACCAATATCGCAGCGCAGCCCCCGCAAGGCCACCGATTTATCCTTACGGACGACTATCAGCCCGTTTCGCGACGTCAAATGGAGCAAATATGGCGTTTCCTGCGCAAGCCCTCCCGAACGGGCAGTCGCGCCGAAAAAATAGACCTCCCCCGTACCATTGAGCGGTTTGCCCGCCAAGGTTGGCTCGACCAACCCGAATGGCAGCGCGACAGGCTCAACAAAGTCCATCTCGTCCTACTGATAGACCATAGTAGTTCTATGCTTGCTTGGAACTTACTGGGCAGGCAATTGATCGCTGCTGCCATTCAAGGCGGAGGTCATAGCCGCGCTGAAGTGTTTTGGTTTTCCAATCTCCCACTCCAGTTTGAATCAGCAACCAAACCGGGACTTTTGTTCAAAGACACTGCACACTTGAAAACTGAAAAATTGGAAAATCTACTTCGCCGATCCTCTAAACAAGACACTGAAGTGTTGATTTTCAGTGATGGCGGCGCGGCTCGCGGCGGCCTCAACGAAGAACGCGCCAAGCGCACAGACGTCTGGCTTCAACTGTTGAAAAAAAATGTTTCTTCTGTGTCCTGGCTCAATCCCATGCCTAAAACCCGGTGGTGGGGCAGTACAGCGGAATGGACACATCACCAAGTTGCTATGTTTGAAGCCGACCAACGCGGGCTGATGGCTGCCATTAACCACTTGCGCGGACGATGAAACAGAAAGCCGAAGACATATTGCCAAGCAGTGAACACCTGCCGGACGATCTCTACCGTCGTTTGTGCTACTTTGTCAACAATTATTGTCTTCGTCACGATCTGCTCTACCAGTACGGCTGGGGCCATTTGTTACTGGCCTGTTATGCGGCATTCCCGGCGCATCTCACGCCCGACCTTTTGCACAAACTTCGGCTCAACTTCCGTCACTATCAGCAATTTTTGCCACTTCAAAAAGACGGCCTAAAGGCGCGCAAAAAAACCAACCGGGAAATAATCACCCGAGAAATCCCCCTGGTTGCTGTGAGCGATTTGCTGCTTTCCAACTTGCTGCGCGAAACTGGTTTCGAGCGTTTCGAGATGCCCGAGGAATTGCGTCATTATCTTTTGTGGCTCTTCCAGCGAAGCGGTGTTTTAGTAAAAAAATGTGAGATTTTTCCTTTGCCGCCCAGCACAGCCGCCCAAGTACATTCCCCGGAAACAGCTAAGCTGAATGGTTTGGCCGAATTTCTGAAATACTACGCTGATGAGCACTATACAGCGCCCGACCCTATGACCCGCAGCCTCCGCGAAGCCCAAAAATGGACTGCGGAGGCC
>JANMME010000549.1:0-2773 GCA_031373015.1 Saprospiraceae bacterium | reverse complement strand
AATAACCGATAATTTGCCATCCTGTTTTTAAAGGAATTGGGTTAGCAGCCGGCACCGCCTTCTGACCCACTACCAGCAGGGTATCTTTCTGATTGGCCCTAACCTGATAGCCTTTCAGCAAATTCCAATTGCCTATGACATTTATCGGGATGGCCGGTATGCAACTATTCCCGTCGCCATCTTTTATGATGTCAACACTTGAGGCAATGGGGCCAAATACCTGCAACATGTCGGGGTGGGCAGGTATAACATAACTCGATATCATATTCCATCCAATGTTCAATGCTATGGCATGCGATATCCCGGTAATGGAGGTAATCATACTAACCCCGTCATCGGCAAATGCGTTCGTGTGCGTTACCAAGCCTCCGAGTCCTCCAACTGGAGCGTATTGCGCTATTGCATCAGTCACCGCGCCCGAGGCCGCTCGCCAAATTTTTATTTTAAATATCTCCCCGGTATTAAATCCGTTTGGGGGCATAGGTGCGGCATCGTTCCCGTAAGCGGGAAATACCAAGGTCAATCCCGACCAAACACCATATCCGCCACATTTAAGTACGCCTGTGGCAGCTGAATCATAAAATACGCCAATTTGGTCGCCGATTTGCAGGCTTCCCAGCAGGCCATCAAATTTTAGGGTGTCAGGAATAATGATCGTATGGTTCCTGCTGGTCGGAATAACTTTCCAAGGGGGAGGGATATGCTCCTGGATGCCAATGCTCCCTACTCCTGTACATCCAAATTGGTTCGTGACAGTTACTTCGTAAATACCAGGCTCAGTGACGGTAATGGCATTCGTGGTTTGCCCATTAGACCATAGATATGCACTCCAAGGCTGGTTCACGGTTATCACACCAGTATCGCCTACGGGGCTCATAGAAAGTGGGCCAGAAAGTGTAGGCACGACCGGGGGACTTAGCGGTACATTGATCTGATCCGTAAAGGTGCATCCGATTTGATCCGTCACGGTAAGTTGGTACAGACCTGGCTCGGTCACCTCATAAGGGGAAATCCCTCCACTTGGGTTGGCCGGATCCCAAGTGCCGCTTGGAAAACTATAAGTACTATTCGTAGGCAAAACGCTTAGATCAACAAACCCATTTTCACAAAGCGGCACTCCAAGAATATCCAAGCTGCCATAAAAGAAGCTGCCGGGCTGATTGTACGTGTTGTCCCAGTGGTTTGGCTCGCACCCAGTAGCGGATGGGTCCCAACTCCAGATGCCAGGAGGAACGACTGTGATCTTTTGGGCTGTTTCACCAGTACTCCAAAGAGCGAGATAAGGGATTCTTTGCCCGGAAAACATATAATCTACATAAGCCGACAGCTCAATCGTGTGCGTCGCGCAATTGGCTATGGCCACAATGATAGGGTTACAGTGCCCCAACTCTAAGGCAGTCGAGTCGAGGCCAGCTGGTTTTCCATTATTTGGATTTCCCGTCGGTTCACCATTGGCACGCAACAGGGAAGGGATGACAAAAAGCGCGAAGAATGGGATCAATCGAAAAAAGGTGTAGGGCTTTATCATAAATTTGGATGTTTAATATTTCCTTTTCAGGGTGATTAATGGTTAGATAAATCGTGCTTTAATTTCTCCGCTTCTTTCTGAAAGCGGTGATGGTTGTCAGGGTTAGCAATCTCGTTGAGATTCTTTGAGAATTCCGTCTTATGGTGTTGATAATCAGACAAATAAAACTGAAGCAGACGCCAATCCGCAACAGGATCGGCGCTTTGGCGGGCATAAAACTCGTAGCATTGCACCGCCTTTGGGTAGTTCTTTTCGCTAAGGTATATAGACGCCAATATTTCCTGGGCTGAGGGGAAATAGGGGTCTGTTTTCAGGACTTGCAGCAAATCCTTTTTGGCAGCCTTCAAATCGTTTTGTTTAAATGCTTTCACCCCTGCCGTAAACAATGGATTCTCCTCGTCGTCATCGCCCATTGTTTGGCCGTATTGTTGCAGGATCGCGCCGCGTAAATCGTTCAAATTGGCTTGTGCCATCGCGATCAGTTGCGGTGAATTTTTACCTTCTGTTTGTTTCGTGTCCGGGTTTTCGTTCACTGGGCCGTCGGAGGGCGTAACCGCGATGGGTACAGTCGTCTGAATTTGCGGCGGAAGGCTCTGTTGGGTCGGAGGATTGTTCGGCTGAACCTCTTTTGATGGCCATAGCCAATAAACTGCAACAAGCAACAAGAACCCAACTACGCTGCCAATGATCCGGCGTGACCAACTATCCATTCCAGGCGGCGGCGCTATATCAAGGGGCGGCTCAGGGAGTTCGTCCAAGGATTCCCGCCAACGGGCCATATCTGTTTGTATGGCTTTTTCTGACAGTCGGTCGAGCGCTTCCCGACCCCGCCGATGTCGTTCCACCTCAGCAGCCAGCGTGGTATCACCGGCTATCTCAGATTCAAAAGCTCCCGCCTCTGATTCCGGCAATTCGCCTGACAACCAAGCTTCTATTTTATCAAAAATTGCGTCCTTATTCATATCATAATTCGTTGGAGAGTTCTAAGAGTTTTCGGTGGCATTTTCCTTTTTCGTTTTTGGCGCTTTGTTCGTTTTGGAAACCCAATTCTTCCGCGATTTCTCGCATGGAATAGCCTCTTACAAAACGCATTAAAACGGTTCGGCACTTCTCCCCGAGTCGCCCAAGCAGGACGTCAAGCCTCTCTATCTGCTCCTGCCGAATGAAGTCTTCCTCTACATTTCCACCCTGGCTGGTCGGGTAAGTTTGCGGGTCCAGTTCGACCGTCTGGCGGCGTTGCGCGAC
>JANMME010000510.1:0-8888 GCA_031373015.1 Saprospiraceae bacterium | reverse complement strand
GTATTCATGTGCTCGAAATGTACCCCGGTACTACGTTCCGGGGAGTGTTTATCTGACAAATTTTGCCGACCTATCCCCGGAACGGAGTTCCGGGATACTAAAAAGCGGCAGCGTTTTCGGCGAAACTTCCCTACTCACCCTGCCGCCCGGTGCGACTCGAAGGCCGCGCATTTTTGTCCCCTGCCGTCGGGGGGGGAACAGGACAATCGCCTGTTCAGTGACAGCCATCCGGCCTGTCCGTGAGCTGAAAGGGCGAGGCGGAAGCCGATATTGTCATTCCGATTCGTCGGCCTGTCGTTGTTGCGGTTCGCAGCGCGGCAGTTCTGCGCTTCGTTGAAGTAGCTGCCGCCGCGATTCACGCGGTTCTCGCCTTTTTGGCAATTGCCCTATTTCTTGATTGACTTGCTCATACGCGGTTGTGCAAAAAGGGGCAGATCGAAAATTTATCTCAGAATTATATTTTGATTTTCATAAAACCCTATAAGGTTTTTAAAACCTATGGTATGTACACAAGTTGATTAAAAACTTCCGAACAGGTGCTAAACCCATTTTTTTGACAGGATGAACAGGATGAACAGGATGGTGTCGGGTTGGCCGACTGCGCTGGTAGGTTCTTTGTGGCAGATTATCAGCAAAAAGTATTTCAAGGAGCAAGTCGGCGAAGCCGACACCATCCTGTTCATCCTGTTCATCCTGTCAAAAAACACGCTTAGTGGGTAAATGACAGATGTGTACATACCGTAGGTTTTTAAAACCTTATAGGATTCGATTGGTCAAAACACAAAACATTGTTTCCCGCAAAAACCCGCGAAAGGCCTTTTCGCACAACCCCGTCTCACCCTGCCAACAGTTTTTGCCGCATGGCAAAAGTATCTGCTTGTTTGACAAAATTGAACAAGGGCAAAGCATGTCTTTGCGCCGTCGCCTCGTCCCATTCAC
This sequence comes from Saprospiraceae bacterium, assembly GCA_031373015.1. Classification (GTDB taxonomy): domain Bacteria; phylum Bacteroidota; class Bacteroidia; order Chitinophagales; family Saprospiraceae; genus M3007. The sequence goes on along the minus strand of JANMME010000510.1, from coordinate 7,949 downwards.
CACTGTGATATTTTTCATCCAAAATCCTGAATTTTCTGAAAAATCGCTGCTGACTTTGGTGCGTCAAGCGCAGATTTTTTGGAAAAACCCGATATCCCAAAAACGGCAGCCCCAGTGCAGAACGGTTGAGCAATTCAGGCTTAAATTCAATTTGGAGTTCTTTTTCGATAAATTCGCCAATCCTTTGATGAACGTTTTTCAGTACAGCCTTATCTTCATGCCACAACACCAAATCGTCCATATAGCGGACATAAGCACCGATGTGCAATTCATCTTGAATGAAAATATCCAGCCCGGAAAGGTAATGATTGGCAAAATACTGGCTGGTCAAATTGCCAATCGGCACGCCCCTTTCTGAAAAAACCTCATAACTGTCAATAATCTTCTCAAAAATACGGAGCAGCAATACGTCATTGAACATTTGCTGCAACTGCCTTTTCAAAACCTCGTGGTGGATGCTGTCAAAGAACTTGCGAACGTCAAGTTTTAAAAACCAGCCGTGGTGTTTCGTGTGCGCTTTGGCGCGTTCGAGCGCAGCGTGTGTACCCTTGCCAACCCGACTGGCGTATGAATCAAAAACTTGTTTTCGCTCAAAAAATTCATGGCAGACATTCATCAAGGCATGGTGCAACACCTGTTCACTAAAAGCAGGGGCGCAAATAGGCCGCTCTTTCGGCTCGAAAATCTTGAACCTTCGGTAATTGCCGACCTCGACCAGCCCGCTCAAAATCTGGGTTCGCAAACGCGTGAGGTTTGAGTCAAGGCTTTTACTGTAATCCATTACTGCCTGCGTATGCCGCTTGCCTTTGGCGGCTTTCCAGCAGGCCAAGCGAATATTGTCAGGGTCGGCTATCTGCGCTATCAGATTATTGGCTCTTTTCATCTTTTCGTGCAGATTGGTTGATAAAGCGTGGCCCATATTTTTCAGCCTTCTTCTCTCCTATTCCTTTGATCTTTGAAAGTTCCGTAAGCAGCAGAGGTTCAGATTTCGACATTTCGGACAGTTCCTCATCTGTAAAAATGGCGTATGCCGGAATACCTTCCTCTATGGAAATGGCTTTTCGAATTTCACGGTATTTGGAAAAACGCGCAAAAACATCCGCACTCAGTATGGTCCGATAGTCCACTTTTTGTTTTGCGCCACCTTCGGGCGCAGGGGACTCATCCAGGTATCTAACGCAAAAGCACCAGTAAGCACCTGATTCGCCTGTGACGACTCTGCTCTCGACCTGCAAGATCTTTTTGGTGCGCAGTAATGCGTTCATATCCTCGTTAATGGCTTCGCCGCCGGGTATTGATATATTAAATATTTTTATCTGCATTTTTCAAAAAAAATTTTTTCGGCTCAGCCGAATTTATACACTCGTGACAGGCTCCGTATGGGCTAGATGCTGCGTGGGCGTTCGTCCCTCACCGCCCACCGCAGCATCTTAGCCCATACTTCACTTGCGCTCCGCGCCTTTTTGCTCACGGACAGGCTGGATGGACTGATCAACTGACTGAAAGGGCGAGGCGGAAGCCGATAGCGCCATCCCGAAACGCCGGCCCGCCGCCGCTGCGGCTCGCAGCGCGGCAGCCCTGCGCCGCGCCGAAGGAGCCGCCGCCGCGATACACGCGGAACTCGCCTTCTTTACAGCAAGGGTCGGGAATAATACCCAGTTTTTTAGATTTCTCATAAAAATTTTCGTCCCAGGCATCGGCGCACCACTCCCAGACGTTGCCGCTGAGGTCGTAAAACCCAAGTTGATTTGGGTAATGAAAGCCTACTTCGCGGGTTTCGTTACCGCTATTTTCGTCGTGCCAGCCAACTTCGCTGAGTTTGTCGCTGCCTGAATACAGGTAGCCTTCTTTGCAGTACTTTCCACCTCTGGCGGCGTATTCCCATTCGGCTTCGGTGGGCAGTCGGAAGCCATCCTTTCCGGTAAGCAGGCGAAAGGCGGGCAGGAATTTCTGCTCAATATCGTCCCAGGATACTTGTTCCACTGGGCGGTTATCGCCTTTAAAACCTGAAGGATCTTCGTCTAATTCAAATTTTTTCCCTGCTGGCGATTGCGCCACAGCCCGCCAAAGGGCCTGAGTAACGGGGAATTCGGCCAGGTAAAAATCGCTCAGGCTCACTGGATGTACGGGTCGATCAGCATCTGACAGGTCGCCGTGCTCGTCGCCCATGTCAAAGCTGCCGCCTTCTACGAAAATCATGTTGAAGGAGAGGCTTTTGGGGAGGTGAATGGGGAGAATGGGCTCGGGCATGGTGGAATCTTGATTAGAAGGATTTGAAAGGATAGGAAAAGGATTTTTCCCGATTTCGCTTCGCAAATATGGTGCAGGGAACGCATCCTGCAAAATCCTTACGAAATCGGGGGAATCCTGGTTCAAACTTCCGCGGCATGGTTGAACCAGGATTAGAAGGATTTGAAAGGATAGGTAAAGGATTTTCTTGCGATTTCGCTTCGCAAATATGGTGCAGGGAACGCATCCTGCAAAATCCTTGCGAAATCAGGGGAATCCTGGTTCGATCTTCGGCGGCATGGTTGAATCAGGATTAGAAGGATTTGAAAGGATGGGCAAAGCCTGCCTGTCGGCAGACAGGGATTTTCCCCGATTTCGCTTCGCAAATATGGTGCATAGAACGCATCCTGTAAAATCCCTGTCTGCCGACAGGCAGGCTTACGACTTCAGGGGAATCCTGGTTCAGACTCGTGTGGCCCTCCTATTTCCGAACAGGATACTTATTGCCCATCGGATTTCGGCCATGTTCTGCATAGTAAGCGTCAATGTATTCCCGCTCTACCCGCAAAGCTTCGGCACGGCCGGGTATGTCCATAAGCACGATTTCTGCACCAAATTTATCATATTCAGCAGCGAGGTTCATTTCCGCCAACTGGTCGCGGGCACGGGCCGAGAGACCGTCTGCATCAATCGGATCGTCCGAGACTCCGTACTTGAAGGTGTCGCGATCACTGTTTTTGAAAATATCGTAGAGATGGTGCGGGTTAGGATTCCGCTTATCGTTTCCATGCATGGTTTTCTTTGGACTAAAGGTTCATGCGGCGGATTCTGTCCAGCCTTTTTCATTGCTGAATGTCTCGATTGGGTAGGCGGCCACATAACGCAGCAACGTCCCTTTCTGGCGGCGGTAGGCTTCGTTCGCGATACGGAGAAGGGGGGCAAATTCTAAATCTTTGGGCATGGCTGCGGGGTAGAGGCGAGCCTTTTCGTAGGCATCCTGGCCGTTGGCAATGGCGCAGCAGCGAGCGAATAAAAAACTGTCGGGCGAGAAATTTTCTGTGCCTTCCTGATAGGCCATTTCGCCAATCTGGGTAGCGTGTTGAGCTGTGTCTAGCAGGTAAAGTTTTTGGGAGAGAATGTCTTTGAAATCATAAATATGGCGCAGTGGAGATGCCGCAAGCGCTGAAACCACTGGTTCGATCACGGCAGTATCGTCTCCTTTTTTTGACCAATCCAATAGCGCGATCAAGTCCCAAAATTCTTGTTCGCTTAGTCCGCCGTGAACGGGCTTCTCGCTCAGTTCGATCTGTACTGAGGCGTTTGGGTACTTTTCCTGCAAGTCTTGAATAGTATCCGGACTGATGTTTCGGAGCGGATATCGGAGCGTATTGGTCATGGTGCAGCAAGTCTTTGTGGTGCAAAATACGGGCTTTTGGTCAAAATCAATTCAGGAAAAACAAAATTGCATTACAAAATAATCCGCAAGGTATTACCTTTGTGATGCAATCGGCGTGAGTCGGATGTATAGTGAACCGAGGTTCGCTAAAATTTAATAAGGAGAATTGCCGACGGGCAGTTCTCCTTATTTTTTTGGCTATAAATCCATTGAAAACAATCAATTGAATATGCGATTTTTTATAGGTATCACAGATTGTGACACCATCTAAAGTTTGGGGTGATCCATCTCAACTGTACGATTTTTTCGTACAGTTGATCAAAACCCTCCGCTTAAAGATGGTGCTTCAAATTGCCCCCGCTCAATCAAACTCAATCGTATCCCCCGCCCTAAACGTCTTCTTGCCCGGCGCATCCGGCTCCGGCGTTTTGGGCGTTTCAATAGCCGGGCTGGGCGTTACCTCCTCCTCACTAGTTGAATGGGAATAATATTTTGAATGTCGATCTCGGACATGACTGGTGTGGGTGGGTGAACCCGCCTACGCCGAGGCTTCGGCGGGTAAAAGCGGGATTTACAAAACTTCTAAGCGCTGCAAATCCAAGAAGGCTTTGTCCAAATGGTCGAAATCTTTGTCGGTGGTGAGCAAGGTAGCCTTCAGTACGGTAGCGGCAGAGGCAATCCAGAGGTCGTTTTTGCCCATGTTGCGGGGCGAAAAGGGGGATGGAAGGGTAGGATGGTTGGATTGGCTGTATGCGTCAATCTCGGCGTATTTGGCTAACACTGTCTTGGCTCTGATATCGGCAATCAGAAACTTTGAGATCAGGTTTTCCAACTCCAAAAGCCTGCGGTCGCCCCATTTTGCTTGCAGCGCGATGGAGCGGATTTCTCCAACAGTGACCACGCACAGGATTGGCTGCTGTCCAACGGCAAATGGGTCGAGCATCTGCTCGACTTGCTCCATAATCGTGGTTTGCCGGATGTAATGGATCAAGATGTTAGTATCGAACATGATCCTCATGCACGGAGGTAGCTGAGCAGTTCTTCAACGGGTTCCTGCACGTTCATCCTGCGAATGGCCTGAAAAACGCCTGTTTTGTCCGCTCCCTCCCAGTGCTGTTCACGCATCATTTCCTCGATATCAAGATCGTCTTTTAGCAATTGAATGACCGAACTTGGATAGGATTCGGGTTGAACGAGGCTCGTTTCTGCTTTGATGGTCGGCCCTTTGCCTGCTTTGTTTTTCGGAGGTTTCTGCTGCTGAAAGTGGTGCTTCTGAAGCAGGTACCCGATGAAATCCAACACCTCTTGCTTGAGGTTGTCGGGCAATTGTTGGAGTTGGAGAAAAACCAGATGTTCCGTCATTGGAAAGGAATTTTTGACAAAAGTAAATTTGATTGTTCAAACGGCCAACTTCTTAACGCTCAGACACTCATGGCGCTTTTCCCAATTCGATGATTTCAATTTCAGTTGTACGATTTTTTCGTACAACTCACCAAATCCCTCAGATTCAAGTTTGCGCTTCAAATCGCTCTAAATATTACCCCCTCAATCAAACTCAATCGTATCCCCCGCCCTAAAAGTCTTCTTGTCCGCAGCATCCGGCTCCGGCGTTTTGGGCGCTTTAATGGCCGGGCTGGGCGTCTCTTCTGGCTCGCCAAACAAGCTCGCCTGATGCGCTGTACCGGCGGCTTTAGCCGCAGGATTATGCTCAGGTTCTTCGGCTTCAGGCTTCGGCAGCAACCTCGATTCGCCCGCTTCAATTTCTTTAATCCCGCCTAATAACTGGTCACTTAACCGGTTACCCACCGCTTTCCAGCCTTTCACGTCCATAAAATCACCAATGGCGACTTCGCCCGTCATGGGTTTGCCATTGATCTTCAGGGTGTACTTGATGCGTGGGTTTTCCTTAACGGAGGCAAAAAGTATTTTGGATTTGGCGTGGTCGGTCAGGAAGGAGTAGCGTTCTTTTAGTTTGTTGGTTTCGATTTTGAAACGTTTCACCATCGTCCAGCCTTTGTGGCCGTCGTAGTGTACGGCGTTCACTACAAGATCCGGTGTGAGTTTGCAGAGATGCTGGATTTCCTTCATCTCAAAACGCTGCTGCACGTCGAGGTCGGTGACTTCGTAGGAGCCATCGTTGTAGAGCACGAGGAGACTGTCGCCGGTATCGAATTCGCCCAGCAGTGTGCCGCGTTCGAGGGTGTTCAAGCGCCCGGTGATGTCGTCGAACCAGAGTTTTTGAGCGCCAATGGTGCTTTTGCCTACCTCTTTTTGCTTGATCTGTTTGACCGGGTATTTGGTCAGCACATTGCCCTGAGAGTCGCGGCCTTTGATGGCGAGCTCGGCAAAATCATAGTCGAAAATCTTGACGCGGGCCGTGCTGGCCGCCGTGAGTGTGACCTGCACCACCTCACTTTCGCCGTTGGGATTCACGGTGAGGTAGAGCATTTTGGATCCTTTTGCGTCGGAACCGAGTTGGTAGTCTTTGTCGCGGGTGATGGCCGTTACGTTGAAACGTTTGACAAAGGTTTTGCCCGTTTTTGCATCGGAATAGGCCATGTTGTAGGTGGTGCGCTCGTCGTTTTTCTTCCACACCGCCACATGTTCGATGTCTTTGCCGACAAAGGTTTTTTCACCCACGCGCACCACTTTCATTACCCCGTCTTTACGGAACACGATGATATCGTCTATGTCCGAGCAGTCTTGAACGAAATCGTCTTTTTTCAAGCCCGTGCCGATAAAGCCCTCTGCCCGGTTGACGTACAATTTGGCATTGTTCGCCACCACCGCAGATGCCTGAATGGTGTCGAACGCGGCGATCTCCGTACGGCGCTCGCGGCCTTTGCCGTGTTTGCTCAGCAGGTTTTCAAAATAGGCAATCGCGTAGTCGGTGAGGTGTTCGAGGTGGTGCTTGGTTTGCAAGAGTTCCTCGTTCGTTTTGGCAATTTCTTCGTTGGCTTTAAAGGTGTTGAACTTGGAAATCCGCTTGATGCGGATCTCGGTGAGGCGCGTGATGTCTTCTTCAGTGACATCGCGCAAGAGTTTAATCTTCTTCGCTTCTTTAGCATATCCTGGATCAGAAGGCGTACTCACATACTTCTTTAACCCCACATCAATCGTCTGAATCACCGCCTCCCAGGTCTCGCATTCTTCAATGTCGCGGTAAATGCGGTTTTCGATAAATATCTTTTCGAGCGAGGCAAAATGGAGTTTTTCCTCCAAATCGGCTTTCAAGATTTCCAACTCCATGCGGAGCAGTTCCTTGGTGTTCTCGGTCGAAATCCGCAGCATCTCGTTCACGTCGGTGAACAGCGGCTTGTTGTCTACGATCACGCAGCAGTTGGGGCTGATGCTCACCTCGCAATCGGTGAAAGCGTAGAGCGCATCAATGGTCACATCGGGACTGACGCCGGGCTGGAGTTCGATCTCGATGTCAATTTCTGCGGCGATTTTATCTATCACTTTTTTGACCTTAATCTGGCCTTTGTCGTTGGCTTTCAGGATGCTTTCGATAAGGTCGCCGGTATTGACACCAAAAGGAATTTCTGTGATTTGCAGCGTTTTTTTGTCAATTTCCTTGATTTTGGCGCGAACGCGGAGTTTGCCGCCCCGGCCACCGCCATTGTAGTTGCTGGGGTCAATCAGTCCGCCCGTGGGGAAATCCGGGATCAAATCTGACTTCCGCCCTTTCAAACTGGCGATGCTGGCCTTGATGATTTCGATGAAATTGTGGGGCATGATCTTGGTGCTCAAGCCCACCGCAATGCCCTCTGCCCCATGCGCCAACACCAGCGGGAATTTCATCGGCAAATTCACGGGTTCACGCTTGCGGCCATCGTAACTCAGTTGCCACACGGTGGTATCGTGGTTGAACGCCACGTCGAGCGCGAATTTTGTCAGGCGTGCCTCGATGTAACGGGGTGCAGCCGCCGAGTCGCCGGTACGGTAATCACCCCAGTTGCCCTGACAGTCAATCATGAGCTCTTTTTGGCCCATGTTTACCATCGCGTCGCCGATGGCTGCATCGCCGTGCGGGTGGTACTGCATCGTCTGGCCGATAAGGTTGGCTACCTTGTGGTAACGCCCGTCGTGCTGCTCGAACATGGCGTGGAGGATACGCCGCTGCACGGGTTTCAGACCGTCTTCGATGGCGGGTACGGCGCGTTCGAGGATCACGTAGGAGGCGTAATCCAAAAAGTAGTTCTGGTACATCCCCGAGAGGGTGATGACGGTATCCTCGTGGTTCATCGAGGTGGTGGGCGGTGGTGCGGTGTCGCGTTTTTGCTTTGCCATGTTTTTTTACAGGGGAATTCATTTCTGCTGG
>JANMME010000471.1:0-8410 GCA_031373015.1 Saprospiraceae bacterium | reverse complement strand
AACTGGTAGCTCACGCCGACCTGCGAACCGCTGAGGCCCACCGGCACGCCTATGTTGTCCGTGGTGCAGACCAGGCCGCCGCCCGTGACCGTGAACAGCGCGGGCAGGGGGTTGACCGTGATCGTGAACGTGGTCGCCGTGCCAAGGCAGGTCGTGCCGCCAGCAGTGATGCTGGGCGTGACCGTGACCGTGGCCACCACAGGAACAAGGGTGTTGTTCACCGCCGTGAAAGAAGCGATGTTGCCCGTCCCGTTGGCCGCAAGGCCGATGGATGGCGTGTTGTTTACCCAGTTGAAAACTGCCCCATTGGGTGTGCCGATAAAGGTAACGGCTGCCGTCAATGAGCCCGCGCAGAGCGTCTGGTTGCCCACCGCGTTCACCGTCGGGACCGGGTTGGCAACAACCGTCTGGGAAATGGTCTTCGTGCAGGTATTGGCGTCCGTGACCGTCACCGTGTAGGTGCCGGCAGCGAGGTTGAATATGTCCTGAGTGGTCGCGCCGCCCGGCGTCCAGGCGTAGGTATAGCCAGGTATGCCGCCCGTCACCATCAGGTCTATCGAGCCGACGCTCGTGCCCGTGCAGGTATTGATGGAAGTGGTGCTCAGGGTGATGACCGGCGACTGGACGATCACAGCAGAGGTGGTCTTGGTGCAGCCATTGGCGTCCGTCACCGTCACCGTGTACGTGCCGGCGCCAAGGCCGGCAAGGTCTTGGGTCGTAGCGCCGTTTGACCATGCGTAGGTATAGGGCGTGACGCCCCCGCTCACCGTCAGGTCAATGGTTCCGTTGTTCACGCCAGAACAAGCAGGGGTGACCGTGGTGCTCAGCACAATGGCCGTCGGCTGGGTGATGGTGGCGCTGATGGTCTTGGTGCAGCCGTTCGCATCCGTTGTGGTCACCGAGTAAGTACCGGCAGCAAGGCCTGAGAGGTCTTGCGTGGTCGCGCTATTTGTCCAGGCATAAGTATAAGGTGTAACGCCACCGGTGGGCGTCAGGTCAATAGAGCCCGTGGAAGCTCCGTTGCACAGCACGTTGACGTGGGTCTCGGTCAATGCCAGTGCTGCCGGCTGCGTGATCGTCACCGAGGAGACTTTCGTACAACTGTTGGCGTCTGTTACCGTCACGAAATACGTGCCGGCAGCAAGGCCACTAAGGTCTTGTGTAGTAGCACTGTTGCTCCAGGAATAGGTATAGGCTGGAACACCGCCCGAAACCGTCAAATCTATGGAGCCGGTCGAGTTGCCGTTGCACAGCACGTTGACGTGCGTTTCGGTCAGCACGATGGCCGTGGGCTGGGTGATAGTGACAGATAACGTTTTAGTACAAGCGTTGGCATCCGTTACGGTCACCGTATAGGTGCCAGCCGCAAGACCAGAACGGTCCTGCGTGGTAACTCCACCTGTCCAGGAATAGGTGTAAGGCGTAACCCCGCCGCTTACCGTCAGGTCAATCGAGCCAGTGGAACTGCCGTTGCACAGTACATTGACATGGGTCTCAGTCAGCACGAGGGCCGAGGCCTCCGTGATCGTGACAGAAAGCGTTTTGGTGCAAGCGTTGGCGTCGGTAACTGTCACGGTATAAGTACCGGCAGTCAAGCCTGAACGGTCTTGCGTGGTCGCGCCACCCGTCCAGGCATAGGTGTAAGCACCTGTGCCGCCCGTGACCGTCAGGTCTATCGAGCCGGTAGAAGCACCGTTGCAAAGCACGTTCACGTGGGTCTCCGTCAGGACAAGCGCCGTGGGTTCTGTGATAGTTACAGACAAGGTCTTCGTGCAGGCGTTGGCATCCGTCACGGTCACCGTATAAGTGCCCGCCACCAGGCCCGAGCGGTCTTGGGTAGTTGCGCCGCCTGTCCAGGAATAGGTGTAGGCGCCCGTGCCGCCCGATACCGTCAGGTCAATAGAGCCCGTGGATCCGCCGTTGCACGCCACATTGACATGGGTCTCCGTCAGGACAAGGGCCGTTGGCTCGGTGATGGTGACCGAAAGTGTTTTTGTGCAGGCATTTGCATCCGTGACAGTCACCGTGTAAGTGCCTGCCGTAAGACCCGAGCGGTCTTGCGTCGTCGCCCCGCCCGTCCAGGAATAGGTGTAGGCGCCCGTGCCGCCCGTGACCGTCAGGTCAATCGAGCCTGTGGAAGCGCCGTTGCACAGCACATTTACATGGGTTTCAGTCAACGACAGACCCGCTGCAGGTTCGGTAATGGAGACCGAAAGCGTTTTCGTACAGGCGTTGGCGTCCGTCACCGTCACCGTGTAAGTGCCAGCCGCCAGGCCCGAGCGGTCCTGCGTCGTCGCGCCGCCGGTCCAGGAATAGGTGTAGGGTGTAGTGCCGCCTGTTACGGTAAGATCAATTGAGCCCGTCGAAGCGCCGTTACAAAGCACGTTCACGTGCGTCTCTGTCAACACAAGGGCGGCTGGTTCGGTAATCATGATTGAAGCCGTACCGGTCATGGAATTAGCATCCGTCACGGTCACCGTATAGGTGCCGGGAGCAAGTCCGGTACGGTTCTGTGTGGTCACGGGGCCGTCAGACCAGGCATAAGTAAAGGGCATTGTGCCATTGGTCACCGTGGTCGTGATCGTGCCGTTGGCAGCACCGTTGCAGGTGACGTTGGTTTTGGTCAAGGTGGGGACGGGTGCAGGGCAGTAGGGTTTACTGCCGGGTACGCTCACGTTGTCAATGGTCATGTTCTCATTGTTCGAATTGAACTGCCCACATACCTGAATTTTAATGGTGATACCCGAAAGCCCGGTTTTTGTAACGGTCGTATTACCGTTTTGGTCCAGACCGGCTATGTATTGGATGGTCCCCGCTCCACCGCCGACTACATTGGGCACTTGCACAAAGCCCCCACCGTTAAGGCTATATTTCACGTTTATATACTCATCTACCTGATTATCAAAACCCGTCCAAGCAAGGTCAACCGAGAATTGTGTCCCGCCATTCAAGTCAATCAGCGGACTTTCCCAACAGACATCCTGGTCAAAATCTTCTCCGGTCAAAACCCCGCCGCTGGTACGAAAAATATCAACCATATCGCGGCCAAAAGGAGCAGGTGGTTCTAAAGCCCAGCTGCTCATAGTCCAGTTCACCCCTGCAAAATCATCCACCCAGCCCCCCAGATAGCCTCTGTTGGCGATGTTGAACTGTTCATTGTAGGCCGCTGTTGGGAGTACACCCACCGTTGCACTTTTCGTGGCTGTGCATCCGCTGGCATCTGTAACGGTGACTGTGTATGTGCCTGTCCCGATTCCAACCCGGTCTTGCGTAGTCGCGCCACCCGTCCAGGAATAGGTGTAACCCGGTACGCCTCCTGATACATCAAGGTTTATTTCTCCATCCAGATTGCCACCACAAGAAGCGTCCTGTACCTGAGTCGTAAGGGTTAGTGCTGCGGCATTGCCGATGGTCGCGCTGATGGTAGCTGTGCATGAGGCTGCATCGGTTACCGTCACGGTGTAAGTACCCGTAGGTTTGCCACTTATGTCCTGCGTGGTAGCACCACCTGTCCAGGCGTAGGTATAAGCTGGCGTTCCGCCGCTCACTGTAAGGTCAATAGCGCCGCTGTTGGGGTTGGAGCAGCCCACTGGAGTTACTACAGTGCTCAACACAGGTGCGGCGCAGCCAATAGTTACGCCCGCTTGTGGCACACTCACATTGTCAATCGTCACGAGTTCTGCATTGACATTGGTGAACACACAGACCCTTATTTTAAGGGTAGTACCTGAAATGCCTCCCTGATTCACCGTTCCCATACCTGTTGCTGGCGGACTGCTTCCAAATGGATAAGCAACCGTTGCACAAGCATTGCCGCCAAATTGATTGGGCACCATCGTATAGGCGCCGCCGTCGACGCTATATAAAACCTTAATATAGTCGGTAGAACAGTTATTGGCTGCCACATCTGCGTCAAAACCATTCCAAACCAAGTCAACAGCAAGCGTAACCACACCGGCTGCGCTGATATTCATCAAAGGGCTCTCCCAGCATACTTCCTGATCCAAATCAATGGATTCCAGCTTACCTGCAGCAGTGGTTTGGAAATAATCTGTCGGATCCCGGAGGTCTGCCACCTGGCAAGTACCACCCGCATCCCAGGCAGATAAGGTCCAGTTCACAACGGTAAAGTCGTTTGCACAACTAACCAGATAGCCTTTGTTGGCCACAGAAAAAGGTTCAGAGTACTGGGCTTGCGCTGAAAAACAAACGCACAAAAGAAGCGGGAGCAGTAAATATCTTGCCATTGGATTTCCAATTATTTGGTAAAATACAAAATCATCAAATGCTTTGCAACATTTAATTCAAATTCAATATATAATTTGGAAATAGGCAGCAGATTGACTGCGAATCAGTGGAGCCTTCTTTCCATGAGATGTTCGGATTAAAAAGAAATAATCAAGGCAAAGATTAGACCATTTTTTCAAAAAAGGACAATCTTTCCATAAAAATAAATACCTGAGAAAATACCTTGAGTTTCGACCTCAAAGTAGTTGAAAGTCCGTAAAATTGCACGATCCTTTTTAAGAAGCGTAGCGCTCCGCAGAATAATCGAATTTAATTTGCAACTAAAAACCAACTAAATCTTCATCACTCATGAAAAGAAGGAGTTTTATTCGAAATACCGCAGTAAGTGCTATTAGTCTGGGAATGTTTGCCCCCGATATAATTGCCTCGCCACTTAGTTTTCAAGGCACATCTGTTGCCCAGTGGTTTCGGCAATTAAGCTGGGCGTTTTCTGGCAGGCGGCGGTCCATAGCCAGGGTCGCTCCCGAAGCTTTGACCCAACTTATCAGTACTACCAATGGTGTTTTTGCAAAACGCGGTTACCAAGTTGAAAATGAAGCCCTTTATTTTTTGGGCAAACACGAAGACTGGTGCATTTACCCTCTGATATTGCCCCACACGGCTTTTGACACGCCACCATTCGTCATGCCCGTTTTCCATCGTCAGGGGGATCATTGGCATTTGGTCATAACCTTGGACGGATTCGAAGTAGAGGCGATTTCAAAAGCCAGCCATGCACTCGCTGAACTGGATCCTACGGCACTGCAAAATTTGCTGATTCCTACCGGAAAAGCAGGGGCTTACCCCGGTGGAACGGCTTATAAAACCCGGGGGGGCATCGTTGCAATTAAAACCGTTCAACGGGGGGGAAAAGCACAAACCACCTGTATAATAACAGGCCGCGAAGGGAAGATTTTCAGCGAAACCTTTATCAGCAGACATTGCATCATGGCCTAAGTTTCGGCCCCTTCAAACTCCATTGGCATCACCACAAAATTTTTCAACCACTAAATTTTTCAACTATGGAAGGTTATCTTGCTCAAATCATCATGTTCGCTGGCAATTTTGCGCCCCGAAGTTGGGCATACTGTCAAGGACAAATCCTGTCTATAGCTCAGAATACCGCTCTATTCTCCTTGTTGGGCACCACTTATGGAGGAAATGGCCAGACCACTTTTGGCTTACCAGACCTCAGAGGCCGGGTTCCCGTAGGGACAGGCCAGGGACCTGGTTTATCCAATATTGACCTTGGGGAAATGGCTGGTTCTCCTACCCATACCCTTATTAGCAACGAAATGCCGTCGCATAGTCATACTGCCACCACGACCGCAAAAGTTTCTTCTTTAAACGCCAACACGGAAGAGCCGGCCGGCAACGTACTTGCCACACAAGCCAACAATTTCTACGCACCTGCCAATACGGCCAATGGCAATTTGGGCGGCGTATCCACCACGCTTACAAACACGGGGGGGAGCCAGCCACACAACAATATGCAACCGTATCTTGGCATGAACTATGTTATTTGCCTGGAGGGGATTTTCCCATCGCGGAACTAGTTGTTGATGGACAACCGCTTCTTTCCACTCCCCTTCCGCTTTGATACCGAAAAACTTGCTGCCGACCTCGCTACCTGTGAGGCGCAGCAGTGGGCCATGCATTTTAACAAAAATGATTATGCCGGCAATTGGACGGGGATCGCGCTCCGATCTGCCACGGGGAATGCTATAGATATCAATGCGGTAACAGGAAACGCATTTCAGGATACCCCGCTGCTGGCGCAATGCCCTTATTTCAGGGAAATACTGGATTCTCTGCGATTTGAGCAAGAAACGGTGCGCCTGCTGGCACTTGCACCCGGCAGTGTTATCAAAGAACACCGCGACCAGGGACTTGGATATGAACACGGCTGTTTTCGCCTGCATATCCCGATCACCACAGATGATCAGGTATCGTTTATCGTAGATAACACGCGTTTGCCCATGGAAGCAGGCCAATGTTGGTATGCTAATTTCGACCTTCCGCACAGCGTAAAGCACGAGGGCACCACCCGCCGAATCCATTTGGTAATAGACGGGATACGCAATGACTGGACAGACCAGCTGTTTGGAGCATGTGGATACGACTTTGAACTCGAGAAACAGGGGAAGGAACACGATGCTGCGACCAAGGCCCAAATGATCGCACACCTCCGTTTAATGGATAATGATGGTGCGCGCGCACTTCTGGCGAAGTTGGAAGCCGAACTGGCATCCTCCGAACCAGCGCCTGTGAATAATCTCCCCGGTGTGGAACCGCCTCTGTCAGATGGATGGATTCCAACGGAGGTTCATAACAATGATAATGAACCAGTTGTAAAGTGGTTGTTTGTGGGCGAAAAACCATTTTCAGAACCTTTTTTTCAGGATACGCTTCAAATTGCCAAGCGACTCCCGTTAAACAAAACCTATCCAAACAGGTATAGCTCCCTGGAACAATTGATCGAGATGGGCCAAAGCACAGAATGTATTGCGCCTGCTGCCTTTGTTTTTCATGTATCCCGATGCGGGTCCACATTGCTAACCCAGTTGCTTGGTTTAGATGAGGGCAACATTGTGTTGTCTGAAGCCCCTATCCTGGACGCCATTTTGCGTTTGCCTTATCAGTATCCTGGCATGACGCAGGATATGGCAGACCAGGTATTTTTGGCAGCAGTTCGCTTGTTGGGAAAGAAAAGAAACGAAGCTGAGCAGCACTTTTTTATCAAAACGGATTGCTGGCATGTATTTTTCTACGATACGCTCCGGCGATTATTCCCGAAAACACCTTTTATGCTGTTGTACCGCAGCCCCGACGAAGTGCTGCGTTCCCAGCAAAAACAAAGGGGGATCCAAGCCATTTCTTTTTCGTTGGAGTCTGCATTGACGGGGATAACGGAAGATCCATCCCTTGCTTACGACCTGGACGGGTATTTTTTACAGTTGCTCGAAAAGATCTTTGAGGGTTTTATCAGGATCAAAGCCGAGGATTCCAATTCCTTCCTGATCAATTACAACACAGGCCAGGGCGGTATGATACGCGCCGTGGAAAAAGCGACTGGATTGGAGTTTTCAGCCGAAACGTATTTAAAAATGGAGCAACGCGGTCAATTTCATGCCAAAAAACCGCATGAATTGTTTGAAGAAGAAAGACTTACTGTGCTCGACCCGGGCAGGCTTCAAAACGTAATGGCGTTGTATGAGCAGTTGGAAGGTATGAAATGATAATTGTCCCATCTGTGTCATCCGTGGCCCATCCTAACGTTTAATTTAATCCCGCAACCATTTCAACATAAAGGGGAATGGCTTTACGTTCAATTTGGCCGCATTATTGGCGTCATAGGCAAGCCCCATCCATTGAAGGAGCGGAAGGCCGATAAACGTCCCCGCTTCAAATTGTTCAATCAACCAATCGGCGTCTCCTTTGTATCCATCCTTGTGGAACACAAACTCCGGCGGCAAGTTTAAATGCTTTAGCGCAGCATAAGACCAGAGAATAGCACCCAACTCCATGGTGTCTACAGGCGAATCAGTTTCTATATTGCCCTGCATTAAGGGACGGTCAGCACTTGGAACCATCGCAACATGACCTGCTTCATGCAACAAATCACCAGCGTATTTCAATTTGCCGACATCAATGATCAGGCGGCCACCGTCTATAAGTATGCCGGGCAAGAAAGTGGCATCCGGGACAGGCCCGTATTTGGCTTCTATGCCAATTTGTTCAAAAAAACGGAGGATCAGGTCTATTTCGCGGGTATTGTTCATGGATAATGTTGGAAGATTTAGGTGAATTTTAATGCCTTTAAATTAAGGAGTGTTCAGAAAAGTGTGGCACACCTCGACTACCACCTTGATTATCAATACTCGAATTTAGGTGTGCCACACATTTCTGAACACTCCCTTAAATGAAGGAACGAATGTAGGCGTTTGGTATTAAAAAAGAGGGAGCTGTATTCACATGACCTTCAGGCCCCAACCACATAAAAGCGTAATCCCGAAGGGCTACGGTTTACGGAGAAGTTGCATGGCAAAAACACTCCATACTTTTACGGTTTTCACCATGTTAGAAAAATTTGCGCCGATCACTGTTCATGGCTTGAAACTGA
>JANMME010000458.1:0-3065 GCA_031373015.1 Saprospiraceae bacterium | reverse complement strand
GCAAGGCCATTGTGTACGCGATGTTAGCGGCTACGCCGCCCCTCTGCTTCTTCATCGTGTCCACAAGGAAGGACAGGTTGATGATGTGCAGTTTGTCGGGCATGATGTGGTCTTTGAAATGCCCCGGAAAGTCCATATCGAACAAGACTTCGGGCAGATCAAATTCGCATTTGCCCGTTTCTCTGAGTTGCAGAACGGCCAATGGATTGATTTGGCGCAGCGAAATATGCTTGGTGATTTCGTAATCGTAGCCCCGATTTTCCTGATAGGCTGCTTCCAATTGTTTCAAACTCACAAACAAGCGCTCGCCTGAAAGCAAGCCGTTATACCCTTCTTCCCAATAACCCGATTGGATAATATTGGAACTGTTTAAACCCCGCTCGAAGCGGAATACCTTTTCTGCTTTTTTTGCTAATTCATACGCCAAGACATACACTTGATGATGCAAGGTTTTGAGGCTGCCCCGCATCCACACATAGAGTTCCTCGTTGGTGTACTTGTTTTTCAGGAACTCCTCTATTTCATTGGCATTGTCAATCTGCTTTTGCTGGTTGGAAATTTCCAGATTCGCCATTTCGATGCGGACTTGCTGGGCTGTGATTTGTTTGTCTATTTGTTTGATTTCAAAACCGGCGGCGCTGGCTTGTTGGATGCGTTCTTGCAAGGCGCGAGTAAAACCGGCTTTTTTCCCTGCGTTTGAGGACTGGTAGGACAAATGGTCTGAATATACTCGAAGGCCTCTTGCTAATGCTTGTATTGCTGACCCCAAGTTTGAACCACCAAAACTTGATGAAAGTGCCACCGGAGGAGGGGCAAGTGGGAAAGTAATATTAGGGAAAGCATGTAAAATATTTCCTAATGTTTCTACTATTCCAATACCTATCTGCCAATCAGAAGCTTCACTTGATTTGTCCATATCTTCCTTTTCAAAAGGAATTAACTTCAAACCACTGTCACCATCTACTGTTACAATTTCATTGGGCAAACCATTGAAATCTGTTTTATCATTAGGAACGAGACTTTCATCTAACCCGCTTAATTTCAGATAATATCTCATCCGTGCCTCTGGCGCTATGCGGTTTTGTTCCAAAGTTTCCAAAGACTTTTCGGCTTCTTCAAGTTGCTTTTTTTTGACCTCCATCATCAGGTTGTGCATCGTGCTTTCATGCTTCGCCCGCATCAGGGCAATGGCTTCATTGTCTTTTTTCTCCATGGCGGAAAGCATCGCCCCGCCGAGTGATTTGAGTTCACCGCAGAGTTCCAGGGCTTTTTGCAAAAGATAATAGAAACGGTAATTCGGCATCGGCGTATTGAGGTCGTTCAATACGCTGGCAATACTCAAGCCCTGTGCGGCAGCTCTGACCAAAAGCGCAGGGTCAATCGGCGGCTCAAACAAAGGCAGCATCCGAAATACGCCTTCGATATTTTCACAGTGCCGAATTTTGAACAATCTGTCCGCAATCGTATCCCAATAAGCCATGAGCTTTGGATTGTTCGGAATACAGAAATACAAAGCCGTTGAAAACCCAAAAATGTTGGCAAGACCCACCACTCCGTTGGCGCTGCCAATGGACGTCGTGATTTGATTGCTATAAGGGGCGGCTAACTCCAACTCGACCATCGCATTACCGAAAGCGTCCCATTTGTCCAGCAAGCCCAAATAAGTCTGGGGTTTGATTTTGCCCCGTTTCGGTATCATCATCAGGCGTGGTCCGAGTACATGCCCTGCCAAAACATAGAGTTGGGTGGCTTGATTGATGCTTTCAATCGTATCCTGCCGGAACAAATAATCGCCCCAAGCAACGAGGTTGTCTATGTATTTCATCACCACCCACTTCATATAGGCAACCGGGCGGTCACGCGCAACCCAATGCGGCATAAATGGGTGATTGCGCCAGTCGTTAATCTTCTGGTCAGCCTCATTTGGCTGTAGATTATTAAAAATACTATCTAAAATATTTTGAGTGTCGGTTTCTTTGAAAGGGCTGAAGACGAAATGATACCACTTCATCGCCTCCTCAAATTGTTGCGCTTTGCTGAGGGCATCGGCAAGCATCGTAGGGGTGTGGAAAAACAACTCCCAATTGTAGAGCGAATAAGGCCGATTGAGTTCGTGGTAAGTATGCGGAATATCTTTGTAATATCCTCCAAATGCTTCATTTTTATCCGTAATCTCACTGCTAAGATTGAATTTGAAAAATGCTTCCAACTCTCCCAAGTTAAGCTTGCCGAGTAATTTGTGTGAAAAGGAGTGATAAAAACCAAAAGAAGAAGTAGTATTAAATAATCCCTTAAATGTTGTTGTGTTGTCGAAGCGGTTAGCAAAAAACAGGTCCTTGTTTTCTAATTTTCCATCCTTTATTTGCCAAGAATGCATAAATATTATGTTGTCCTTATTGAAGAAATTTATGGTAATTGGTTCGTTGGTACCTACTACAATATTTTTATTATTATTATCTTTATAAACTTTCAGATTGCTGCCTTCAAATATAAACGTTCCTGCAAACCCGCCGTTAAAAGGAACATCCATTCGATCGTCAAAACTGATCAGTACATTTTCCTTGGATACAAATGGGATAAATTTAAATAGGTGGATATCAACGTTACCGCCAATCGGATCACTTGACAATACATCCTTGCTCAATTGTTTTTGCGTCCATTTCCCATTTCGATATTCACTCCATGCCATTTTTATTTCGAAATATTCAATTGGTTTTGAGTCTTCAACTCCTGTACTACTTTCCGCCAAATCATTAAATTTACCGCTTGAAGGCGCCTTGGGATTAGGCTTCGTCTTCTTCATAATCTGCGGAAAGAAAACCAATAACCGCCCATTCCAAACGACAGGAGTTAAATAGCACCCATTAGCAGTGGTAAGCCCATCACCATTCGTTACATCATAACTCGTAATATCCACCTGCATTTTCTCCCAGGCATACCAGTTCCCTTCGACTATATCGAAATAGCGATAGTAGAAAAAGTACGGCGCATTGCGGGTGCGGGAAAAAACGTGGAGTTTTTTCACGGTTTTTTTATCATCATCCTCAATATACAAGCCAATGACC
>JANMME010000419.1:0-19107 GCA_031373015.1 Saprospiraceae bacterium | reverse complement strand
GTGGGCCAAGTTATGGCGCCTCCACAACACACATGGGTAAATTGTTGCCCAAAATTATTGGAGGAGGAGGTGGTGGTTGTCCATTACTTATTTTTGGGATCAAAAGAACACTATATAATGAAGTTTGCTAACGGTACTCATTTTTCGGCTGGAGATGATTTGCTTACAAAGGCAAGTCAAAAATATACTACCATTTTGGCTGATCCTCCCTGGCAATTCCAGAACAGGACGGGCAAAATGGCACCCGAACATAAGAGATTGCTTCGATACCCGACTATGGATCTGAAGGAAATCATGAATTTGCCTATACCCAATCTTGCCGCCGCTAAATCGCATCTTTATTTATGGGTTCCCAATGCGCTTCTAAAAGAAGGCCTTGATGTAATGAAAGCTTGGGGTTTTACCTATAAATCCAACTTGGTTTGGTATAAAATAAGAAAGGACGGCGGTCCTGATGGTAGAGGCGTTGGGTTTTATTTCCGGAATGTAACTGAGCTGATTCTATTTGGAACGAAAGGCTCAATTCGAACTTTGCAGCCAGGCAGACGGCAAGTAAATATTGTTTCAACTCAAAAAAGGGAACATTCCAGAAAACCCGACGAAATTTATGATATTATAGAACGCTGTTCGCCTGGTCCATATTTGGAACTCTTCGCTCGATTTGGTCGAATCGGATGGGATCAATGGGGCAATGAAAACGTAGAAGAAAATTCCTTCCGGGGGGTGGCGCTCAGGAATGGTCATCTCGTCGATAACCAATTAAGGCTGTTAGAACCAACGCAAGACTATAATAAAGCGGTTGGATAAACATCCTTTAACGTATGATGCTATTATATCGGGTTGATTTCTAGTCACCCTGATATGAAATGTTACTTCGTCTCGGCCTGTACCAGTGCCTCTTTTTCCAAAAACTCTTTCACCCAAGCCGTGGTGACAGATTTTGGCCGCTCAAGCGGGAGATTGAGCGCGCGGGCCCAGCAAAGGGCCGCCAAAACGCCCAAAGAGCGACTCACACCAAATAATACGGTATAGAAATTATACTGCGTGAGGCCATAGTGGATCAGTACAGCGCCAGAATGCGCATCCACGTTGGGCCAGGGGTTCTTTACCTTGCCAAGGCTGCTGAGGATGGGCGGCACCACATCAAAAATCTTCCACACCACTTTCACGAGATCATCGTCGGGCACGTTGTCTTCACAGAATTGCCTTTGTGCCATGTAGCGCGGGTCGGGTTTGCGCAGTACAGCATGGCCGTAACCTGGTATGACGCGCCCGCTGGCGAGGGTGCTTTTCACGTATTCGCCGATTTGTTCGCGGCTGGGCTTGGTGGTGCCCAAGGTGTCTACCATTTTCTGTATCCAGCGGATAACTTCCTGATTGGCAAGGCCATGGAGCGGGCCAGCCAGTGCGTTCATGGAGGCAGAATAAGAGAGGTATGGGTCGCTAAGGGTAGAGCCAACCAAATGGCAAGTATGTGCTGAGGCGTTCCCGCCTTCGTGGTCGGCGTGAATGGTCAGGAAAAGCCGCATATATTCCTTGAAGCTTTCGTCGTCGAAGCCGAGCATGTGCGCGAAGTTTGCGCCCCAGTCCAGAGAAATATCAGGCAATACATGCTCCCCATTGAAATAAACCCGGCGGAAAATATAGGCCGCTACGCGGGGCAGCCGGGCTACGAGGTTCATCGTGTCCTCGTAGGTTGCGTCCCAATATTCGGAGCGGGTCATGCCCATGGTATAGCGCTGGGCAAACACGCTCGTGTTTTGCATCGCCATCACGCCAACGGAGAATTGGGTCATAGGGTGGGCCTCGGCGGGAATCACATCAATGGCACGGAAAACATGTTCCGGTACATTGGCGCGGCGCACCCAGTTTTCGGTGAGCCACTTCACTTGTTCGGGCGTAGGGATTTCGCCAACGAGCATGAGCCAAAAAAGGCCCTCTGGGAGTGGTTCTTTGCCGTTTTTAGCGCGCGGGAGTTTTTCCCGGAGTTCGGGGATGGAATAGCCTCGGAAGCGGATGCCTTCTTCGGGGTCGAGCAGGGATGGTTCCCAAATCATGCTCGTGATATCGCGCATGCCCCCGTAAGCTTGCTCAAGTGCCACATCGTCAATCTTCACGTCGCCGTGTGCTTGAAGTAATTCTTTTACCTCTTTGGAGAGGGCTTGTGCTTTTTCTGAAAAAAGTTGCTTCAGTAAATCCATGGAGAAGAAGTCGGAAAATATAGGTTAGGGCGAGGCTTAGAAGGGCTTTTTTAAAATTTTGGCAAAGTTAGGACATGTGAACTGCCTTATTTGCCTAAAGTTCAAAAGTTTAGAAAGTTTTGCATTTTCAAAAAGCCATGCGACTTTCGCCCCTGGAATTTTATACCTTGCCACATAGTACACATAGTCCGGCATTTTGAACGGATGTGTTCTATGTGTTTAGCATTCTCTCAAAACAAAACATCAAACCTATGTTTAGCAAAAATCAAAACGGCGGATTTCGAATTTCTCCTACGATCATTGTTGCTATTGTGATGGCAGGGTTTGCACTTTGCAAATATTACGGCCAAAGTTCTCTGAACGACATCACGGGCGAGACCCAGCACATCTCCATGTCGCCTGAACAAGAAATTGCGATGGGGCTACAAAGTGCCCCCCAAATGGCCGAAGAAATGGGCGGACTGAGCCGCAACCAACAAGCGGCGGCCATTGTCAAACAAGTTGGGCAAAAAGTGGTGAAAGCATCAGCGGCCTCGCGTACCCCTTACCAATATGATTTCCACCTACTTGCCGACCAACAAACCATCAATGCTTTTGCCCTGCCAGGTGGACAAATTTTCATCACGGAAGGCTTGCTTTTGCGCCTTACAGAGGATGGGAAAACACTCAGTGAAGACATGCTTGCCGGGGTACTTGGCCACGAAGTAGGCCATGTGGTGGCCCGGCACAGTGCTGAAAAACTTGCGCAGATGGAATTGGCTCAAGGCATTACCGGGGCGGTGACTATGGCCACCTATGATCCATCCAATCCAAACACGGGATACATCGCACAATCGGTGGCAAATATGATCCAACTCAAATATGGTCGCGGGCAGGAACTTCAAAGCGACAATCTGGGCGTGCGCTTTATGCTCGAAGCAGGGTATGACCCCAATAACCTGATTGGTGTTATGGAAATACTTAAACAAGCCGCTGGGCCCAACCGAACCCCCGAATTTCAAAGCAGTCACCCCGACCCCGAAAACCGCAAGGAAGCCATTGAAGCGGCTATCGAGGAGTGGCGGGGGAAATTGGGGAAGTAGGAAATGCCCAATGCCCAATGCCCAATGTCCAATGACCAATGTCTAATGTCCAAATATCATGCAAAACATAACCGTAATAGGAAGCGGCACCATGGGCAACGGCATCGCCCATGTGTTTGCCCAAAATGGCTTCAATGTCACGCTTGTTGACGTGGCCGCTGTCGCACTTGACAAGGCGCTTGTCACCATCGGCAAAAATCTGGATCGTCAAATTGCAAAGGGCACGTTGAGCGAAGACGAAAAGGCTGCCACCCTGAGCCGCATCCATCCCATGACCGACCTGCGGGCTGGAGTGGCAGGTGCCGACCTTGTGGTAGAGGCTGCCACCGAAAATGCTGCGTTGAAACTCAAGATCTTCAGCGACGTAGATCAACACGCCCCATCAACCGCCATACTTGCCACCAATACCAGCAGCATAAGCATTACTCAGATAGCAGCCGCTACCCAACGGCCCACACAGGTGATCGGCATGCACTTTATGAACCCGGTACCGGTGATGAAACTGGTGGAAGTGATACGCGGCTACGCCACTTCAGACGATGTATGTCAAAGGATTATGTCGCTTTCCCAGCAATTGGGCAAAGTCCCCGTGGAAGTAAATGACTACCCCGGCTTCATTGCAAACCGCATCCTGATGCCCATGCTCAACGAGGCGATTTATGCGCTCTACGAAGGCGTGAGCGATGTGGAAGGAATTGACACCGTGATGAAACTCGGCATGGCACACCCTATGGGGCCGCTCCAACTCGCCGATTTTATCGGACTTGATGTTTGCCTTTCCATTCTTCGCGTGTTGCACGAGGGTTTTGGCAATCCAAAATACGCGCCCTGCCCTTTGTTGGTCAACATGGTAACTGCAGGAAAACTGGGCGCAAAAAGTGGGGAAGGGTTTTATGCTTACACGCCGGGATCGAAGGATTTGGTGGTGGCGGAGCGTTTTAAGTAGGCAACGAAACAAAGGAGGAGGAATAACCAGGCAACTGCTCTTTCCAACTTAAACAGGTGGCTCTTGAAAAATTGAATTCTTCTAGGAGTTCTTCTTTTGTTCTAAACTTGTTGTCTTTTATGATGGGCAGATATTATGAAGTGGGCCGGTTTAAAATGGGGAAGGGCGTTGTTATTTCATGGTGCAAAAGACAAGGCTGGAAAAGAGAAAAAAAAGACACTTTTTATTGGACATACCTATTCCCAAAGCGAACAAATGCTTCGTTTTAAATCGGAATTGATTAAATATCGCCTTGAGAAGGCTGAGAACAGCTGATTTTTCTTTAAAAACTAGGGCACTCTTTTGGTTTTTTTCCGATTTGGAGATAACCAATACCCGGTTGGCCCAATGTTAATTTTTCGAAACTCAACTGCCTCATTTTGTTAATGTTGTCTTTACATTGCTTTCCTTTGCCTCGTTCAGGAAGGAAGCACCTGAATTGTCTGAAGCAATTTATCACCAAACCTATTCTATCATGTACAAACGTTTACTCGGCGTGTTGGCGGTCATAGTACTGTCAGCGCACACACTTTTTGCCCAGGTTACGGGCGCAACGATCACTGGTCAAGTCACAGATGATTCCGGCGAGGGGCTGGTTGGTGTGACCATTGTGGCCACGCACACCCCTTCTGGCACCAACTATGGTACCATTAGCCGTGGCGATGGCCGCTACACTTTGGCCAACCTACGGGTGGGCGGGCCTTACACTGTGGCCACCACCTACACGGGCTACGAAGGCAAAAAAACAGAGGGCATCATGCTTGCGCTGGGACAAAAACTCCCGCTTGACGTATCGCTGAAACCTTCTACTACAGCACTCGGCGAGGTAGTAGTGACGGCCACGAGCGACCCGGTGCTGAACTCTGAGCGCACGGGCGCATCCACCAACATCAGTCGCCAGCAGATCGCGAACCTGCCAAGTATCGGTCGCTCGGCAGCGGATTACACGCGGCTTAGCCCTATGGCCGGCGAGGGCAATTCGTTCGCTGGACGCAACGACCAGTTCAACAACTTCTCGCTGGACGGTGCGATTTTCAACAACCCATTTGGCCTGGATGCAGCCACGCCCGGCGGCCAATCAAACGCGCAGCCCGTGTCGCTGGATGCCATTGATCAGATTCAAGTTGCCTATGCACCTTACGACGTGACGCAGAGCGGGTTTACGGGTGCGGCTATCAACGCCGTAACCAAATCGGGCACCAACACCTTTAGTGGCTCGGTGTTTGGTTTTTACCGCAACCAAGATTTCGTCGGCTCAAAAGTGGACAAAGTGGACGCGCCAAAGGGCGACCTCACGCAACTCCAAACAGGCTTTAACCTCGGCGGGCCCGTCATAAAGAACAAACTTTTCTTTTTTGTGAATGCTGAAATTGAGCGGCGCAGTGATCTTGGCTCTTCGTTTGTCGCTAATCGAGGCACGGATGGCCCGGGCATTTCGCGGGTGCTGGCAAGCGATCTGGACGCTGTCTCGAATGCCTTGAAAAGCATCGGGTACGACCCGGGTGCTTACGAGAATTTCACGCTCGAGGCGCCAAACCTCAAAGCCTTGGCGAAATTGGACTGGAACATTAGCAACAACCACAAATTCACCCTGACCTACAATTACTTGGATGCTTCGCAGCAGAAGCCCGCTCACCCTTCGGCCATTGGGCGTCGTGGACCGGACTTCACCACACTGCAATTCCGCAACGCGGGCTACAGGATCAACAACAAACTGAACCAAGTCATCGGCGAGTTGAAATCGTCGTTTGGCAGCTCGGCTTCCAACAAATTCCAGTTGGGCTATTCGACCTTCCGCGACAATCGCGACCAGACCAGTTCACCCGCCCCGACTATCCAGATTTTAAAAGATGGCACCCGCTACATCATCGCAGGTCACGAGCCGTTCTCGATTTACAACAACCTGAATCAAGACGTGCTGCAAGTAAACGACAACTTGAACTTCTACCTCGGCAACCACACGTTGACCGTGGGCGCGGCTTACGAACAATTCAAATTTGAAAATGCTTTCAACCTTGGTGCGTACCCTGGCGTTTTTGGCCCAGATTATGCCAGCACTCAAGCATTTTTGGATTCTGTCGCCTCCGGACAGGTAGCAGCCAATTTTGCAGCCGCTAAAGCAACTTTTGACGGAAACAACCAAGACCCTCTCAAAAAGTGGAACTGGTCGTACACCGATGTTGGTCAAATCAGCGCATACATCCAAGATGAGATTTCGCTGTTCGACCGCCTCAGCTTGACGCTCGGCTTGCGCATGGACAAGCCTACGTATTTGGATACCAAGGATAAAATCGCAGAAAAACTAGTGCCGCTTACAGCCCCTGGCTGCTGCTATCAACCTGAAATTCAGTATTACGACGAGAATGGCAATGGAATCAAGTTCGACCATACCCAATTGCCTGATGCCAAGCCGCTGTTCAACCCACGTTTGGGCTTTAACTGGGATGTTAAAGGCGACCGCTCGTTGCAAGTACGCGGTGGTTCTGGTTTGTTTAGTGGCCGGTTTCCTTTTGTTTGGATTGGCAACCACGTAGCTAACCCCAACTTTTACTTCTATTGTGTTACGAAACCGGATTTCAAATTCCCACAAGTGTGGCGCAACAATCTTGGTGTTGACAAGAAATTTGGCGATGGTTGGGTGGCCTCGGCGGACTTTATTTACACCAAGGACATCAATGGTATGATGGTGCGCAACTACGGCCTCAACCTTCCCACAGGTCGCCTCAGTGCTCCTGGCGACAGTCGCCCGATTTACACCGATGCAGACCGTGCTAAAAACCTCTTTGGCGGCACTACAGACGCATTTGTTTTCACTAACACAGATGTGGGCTACTCCACCAATCTCATGCTTCAACTCCAACGCACTTGGCCCAATGGGATGTACGGCAGCCTTGGCTACAACTACCTGGACAGTCGCGATGCATCTTCCATAGAGGCAGAGATTTCTTCCGATGCCTATGATCGCAACCCTGCTTATGGTAATGTGAACCAAGCGGTGGAGGCGCCATCCATTTATGGCAATAAGCACCGTGTGGTGGGTGCTTTCTCTAAAAAATTCAATTACGGGGGGGCAGAGAAAAACCGCTTTGCCACCACGATTGGTGTGTTTTTCCAGTATGCACAAGGCGGGCGATTCTCTTACACCTATTCTGGCAATTTGAACAACGATGGTACGCCTGGCAATGGAATAGACAACGATCTGATGTATGTGCCGACTGATGCACAGGTGGATCAGATGCTGTTCAGTGGCGACGCTGCTGCTCAACGCATAGGGCTTAAAGCATTCATCGCACAAGACGATTATATGAGCAGTCACCGGGGAGAAGTGGTAGAAAAATACGGTATCCTCAGCCCGTGGTTCAACAACTGGGATATCCGTATCGCCCAAGACCTGAACCACAAAGCAGGCAAGAAGATGAATACCATCCAATTCACGGTGGACATACTGAATGTGGGCAACCTCATCAGCAACAAATGGGGTGTGCGCCAGATACCATCTACCACGCAACCGCTCGGTGTTGTTGGCGTAGATGCTCAAGGCGTCCCAACTTTCTCTTTTGATACGAATATCAAAGATTCTTTCGTGCAGGATTTCAGCTTGCTGAGCCGTTGGCAAATGCAGTTGGGATTGCGGTATAGTTTCTAGGGGAATATCCAACAAGGAATGTCCAATGTCCAAATAAGCGCTGCTCTTGAGATTTCAACTTAACAGTTCGGTTTAAACAACGACGAACAGATGGAGCAGCGCCTCACTTGGACATTGGACATTCCTTGTTGGACATTGGATATTTATGCATAAACCTTTCCCCCCGCCTTCGCCGTATTATAAAGGTATTTCTGCATGTCCCAAGCCGCCGTTGGGCAGCGCTCGGCACAAAGCCCACAGTGCAGGCACACGTTTTCGTCTTTAATCATCACCCGTTTGGTTTTGAGTTCGTCGGAAACGTAGAGGTCTTGCGTGAGTTCTTTGGCTGTGGCGGTCAGGCGGTTGCGGAGTTCGTCTTCTTCCCCATTTTCTGTAAAAGTGATGCAAGCCGTGGGGCAAATATCCACGCAGGCATCGCATTCAATGCAACGGTCGGTTGCGAAAACGGTTTGAACGTCGCAGTTGAGACAGCGTTCGGCTTCTTTGAAAGCGGTTTGGACGTCAAAACCCAGTTCGACCTCCATGAGCCTGTCTTTCAAGGATTTAGCCTTTTCGGCATGTGGGACTTTGAAGCGCAGGTCGGCTGCGACGGCACTGTCGTACATCCATTCGTGGATGCCCATTTTTTGGTGAATCAGGTTGGTAAGTGGCGAAGGCCGGTCGTGGATGTCTTTTTCGAAACAAAAAAGGTCAATCGAAACCGCAGCGGAGTGGCCTTGCGCCACGGCAGTGATGACGTTTTTGGGCCCCATGGCCGCGTCGCCGCCAAAAAAGACATTGGGCACGGTGGATTGAAAGGTTTTTTTGTCCAAAACCGGTACTTCCCATTTGTCGAACTCAATACCCAAATCTCGCTCTACCCAGGGGAACGCGTTTTCCTGGCCCACGGCAATAAGCACATCATCTGCCTCAATAAACACCTCAGGTTCGCCGGTAGGCACGAGACTGCGTTTGCCTTTTTCGTCGTACACGGCCTTGACTTTTTCAAACTTCATGCCCACCAATTTCCCGTTTTCGATCACAAATTCTTTTGGGACGTGGTTTTCAAAAATCGGGATGCCCTCGTGTTCGGCGTCTTCAATTTCCCAGGGGGATGCTTTCATGTCCGTTTTAGGGCTGCGGACCACCACTTTAACCTCCGTGCCCCCGAGACGCAGGGAGGTGCGGCAGCAGTCCATGGCAGTGTTGCCGCCACCGAGCACGATGACTTTTTTGCCGATTTTGCTGGTATGCTCGAAGGCCACGCTGGCGAGGAATTCGATGCCGATCTGGATGTTTGCCCCGGCTTCTTTCCGACCTGGGACCTCGCTCAGATCGCGTCCGCGGGGTGCGCCGGTGCCCACAAAAATGGCATCGTAACCCTTGCCCAACATTTCTTTCATGCTGGAGACGTAATGGTGGAACTGAGTGTGGATGCCCAAGTCCAAAATATAGCCAACTTCCTCATCCAGAACACTTTCGGGCAGTCGGAAGGAAGGAATTTGACTGCGCATCATGCCCCCGCCCGCGGGCTGTTCGTCAAACAAATGAATTTCGTAGCCAAGTGGTGCGAGGTCGCGCGCTACGGTTAGCGAAGCTGGGCCGCCACCGATGAGCGCGATTTTTTTGCCGTTTTTGGGGAACGGGCCTTGTGGCATGAGTGATTTCACGTCGCCCTTAAAATCAGCAGCTACGCGCTTAAGTCGGCAAATGGCGACAGGCTGTTCTTCCACGCGGCCTCGTCGGCAGGCGGGTTCGCAAGGGCGGTCGCAGGTACGCCCGAGCACGCCTGGGAACACGTTGGATTCCCAGTTGATCATGTATGCTTCGGTGTATCGCTCGGCAGCAATGAGTCTAATATACTCTGGCACAGGCGTATGTGCAGGGCAGGCGTACTGGCAATCCACCACTTTGTGGAAATACTCGGGGTCTTTTATGTCGGTAGGCTTCACGGCAACTAATTTTTATGGCCGCCAAAGTAGGGCGTTGCCGAAAATTTTGGATGAAAAATTTTGGGTAGATTCAGTTTAGATCAAAAAATGCCCTTCAGCTTCATTTGGGCAAAATAGGGATGCGCTGGATTGACGATCAATTCTTGGCGTTGTGGGTGAATCAATACGTCCATATCTTCCAAGGGGATCGCCCCCAAGAAAGGCTCGCTGTCGCCGGGTAAAATCATGGCACGGCAGGTGGTGGAACGGTTTTTAAAGCGGACTTGTACATTGTCGGCAACGTCAAATTCCAAAATCCGCCCATCGGCAGTTTCAGCTTTGCGCTTTTCTATGATGTGGAATTTCAGCTGTGATTGAATTACTTCATTGATGCAAAGCATATACGAACCTGTATCCACCAGCATCGTGACGGTCATGCGTTTTACTTCATCCGCGCCTATCAGATTGCGGCGTTCCAAGGTCAGGTCTTCGCCATTGATGAGTTCTATTTCTGTATAAACGAATCCCATGCCTTTTAAATTTTTTAGCAAAGATATCATTCCAAACCAAGCTTGCCAAGAATATTTTGAAAAGTTGTTGCTTAGAAAAGTTCACGAAAGTCTAGCCTTTTGCATAATCAAGTTTGAGAAAGTGAAACAAATTTTTACCGAAACAACCCAATTTTATAATGTTACGAACCCTTTACTTCCTGATTACACTGTGCTTATGCCCTTCATTGCTTCAAGCCCAAAGCTTAGTGCAGCAACTCCAAAATTTGGAAAACCAGATCAAGCAGCAAGAGGCCATTGACTTGCGTGACTTTGCCCCAAATCTGTACCAAAAGAGCCAGAACTCCATCGAAGCATTGCGCAAGGGCTATGAAAAAACAGGCAAAATAGCCGACCCCGAACTTCGCGCATCCAAGACTTCTTTTGATCTCTATACATCCACTGCTGTACGGACAAAGCGAATAATGGAGAAATCACATAAGTCGCATCTTGCCGTCTTGCATCAAAATTTTGCCCGAAATCACGACGCGAAGGCTTTTTACAAGGCCAAAAAACACTATGACGAAGCGATAAGCTTTGGGGAAAGTCAAAAGTTCGACAAAGCTAAAGTTAACTCCCAAAAGGCTCAGGATGCCTACAACAAGTTGCTGATGCAATCGCGGCAGAAAATAAAGGAGCAAATTGCCCCTCAGCTCAAGCAGTACGAAGCAGCCATCGCCGCCGATTTGAAAGCACTTGAGGGAAACCGTGCCAATCCTGACCAAGTTGGCCCGGTAGATGGGGTAGTGCAGCGGGTCAATCTCAACAACTTTGGGCTGGGGAACAACCACCTTGATTTATTCACGGAGCTTCCGCCCTATTTCCCGCCACCGCCGGAACCGCCCGGCCCTGTCCCGCCCGTTGCTGTAGGCATCATAAGGCGAGAACCGGATGCCCTCAGGATTAATTGGCACGACCGCTCTGACAACGAGACCGGGAACCGGGTGCTTCGAAGCACTGACCTTTCCAATTGGGAAACCGTTTCGGAGCGCGGTGTGCTGGAGAAATTTGAAGAACATACCTATACCGATCCAAACCTACAGCCAAGCACCCGCTATTGCTACCAGATAGAGAGCTATAATGCAGCAGGCGCACGCAGATCGCAAATGCGCTGCGGTTATACCCGTGACACGGCGGTGATACCGATCTGGCGTTTGCAACTCAGGGTGAAGGTTGCCAATGTTGCCAATGCCGACACGGAGGATGAGATGTATGCTTCATTGGACAACTTTGGCACTGCCACCTATTTGGACTATGGAATTGACGACTTTGAGCGAAATAGAGGGTATACATACGAGTTTATGCTCGACAACATTAGCCAGTTGAGCGACATCGTGGAATTCCGTTTGGGCAAAAACGGCTCAGACCACTTGATCATTGACTC
Organism: Saprospiraceae bacterium; assembly: GCA_031373015.1. Classification (GTDB taxonomy): domain Bacteria; phylum Bacteroidota; class Bacteroidia; order Chitinophagales; family Saprospiraceae; genus M3007. Next base: position 7,351 of record JANMME010000419.1, on the reverse strand, counting down.
GATTGTTTTGTTGGCAAACAACAACCGGGTGCTGTTTTCCCGCTCATTTGGCGCTACTCCGCTCGATTTGGCAGGTGCGTATAATGTGAGTCATGATGAACTGCGTGAAAGTCCAGAATGGCAGCAGTTTGTAACGAACTCCTACAATGATGAAAGTTACAATATTCCGACAGTCGGGCTAAATGATGATGGTGAACTGCAAGTCGTAATAAGCAAAGCAGAAATCGTGTCGCGAGTCGAAGGGTTGGTTGGGCACATGTTGCACGCAGATCCGGGCTTCAAGGGTGGAATTAAATGGGGGGGCTTGGACGGCCCAGCCGTGGAGATTAACAGAGTGTCCAATACGACCCTTCACGCTGATCTTGACCTTGAAATAATTTTGAACCATGTGCCAGATCCAAACCTCGACTTGGGTTTTGACCTTGTTTTTTCAAAGGAATGCGTAGACGACAACACGATGAGGGTGAATATCCTCTCTCAAAACATTACCTACAACACTATACTTGGGAGCTGGCTACAACGCAAGTTAATTGACTGGTTTAACGTGGAAATCGGTGATGCCATAACCATTGAGCAGCAACTGGAACTCAATCTACCGAGCAGGATGTCTTGCGACGATATGCAAGTATCCATCAGCGAAGATGGAGAATTGATCATCTGCTGTTTCCCGATTGGTAGCAATTGAAAAATTGGACGGTACTGAAAAACAAAATTGCCGGGGCGATTTTAAGTCGCCCCGGCAATATTATGAACGGACTATACGCCGCAAACCGGGTGCCTTGCGCTTCAAAGGTGCTTGTGCATACGCTCCACATCCTTATCAATCGCCATCAACACCGACTGGTGCGCCTTCTCAAAGGCCACTTTCGACTTTTCCAGTTTTTCGCTTTCTAATTTCACCGAGGCTTCTGCGGTGTCTGCCTGGTTGAGATAGCCGGCAATCTCGTCTTGCAAGCGGGCAATTTCGATTTTGTGCCGTTCGATCTGATCGCGCAGGCGGCTGACTTCCTGTTGGCGGGCAGCTACCTTTGTGGCAGTTTGGTTTTCGAGCGCCTTGCCGAATGCTTCTTTTTCCTTTTCTACCACATTGCGGTAGTAGCCTGCCGTTTCGATGAGTTTTTCTTTGGTGATGCCGAGCGTGGCGGCAGTGGTGAAGGCACTTTTGTGGGCGGTGGCTTCGTCGAGTTTCATTTCGGCGAGCTGCGTCACAGCGCGCTTGAATTCAAAATAGTCAAACCCGGGAAGGTTGTTCTTTTCGATGGCTTGTGCGATGAATTCGAGGCTGCGCTGGTCTAAACCATCGGCGGAAAAGAGGGACTGTGTGGTAATCATGTCTGGTAAATGAATGTTAAGAAGGTTGAGGTTGTTGAGGGAAACCCAAACTGAAATTTGTTGAACGATGCAAACGTAATGTGTTCGCTCGATAATCAGGCCGAAATTAGAGGGCGAATAAGCGGCCATTAATATGTTGCTGCCGTAAAAAAGCGACGAACATCCGATTATACCAGAAAAACCGCCGTTTGCTGCCCTCCTTTGTACAATAATTTTGAGAATACGGCGGATTTCCATTTATTTTGTGGGGATTTTGGTTGTTCTCTCACCCCTCTCACACATGTCTCTCGTTAAAGTCAACATCTTCATCTCTCACGCGCCTGCAGACAAACCTGCGGCAGACCTGCTCTTGGAGTGGCTCTATCCCATGCGCGATGAGGTGAATGTGTGGCATTACGACCCGCCTAAAAGGTCGGAACCGTTGCCCTTGTCATGGAAGCTCCTTTTGCCTTGGTACCGGCCTGTTGACCCCCGGGTACTTTATACTGAAACTTTAAAAACGAGGCGCGAAAACGCTCATATCTATCTGTTTCTGACAAGTTACAAATCATTGAACGACAGGCAGGTAGAAGAAGACATTGCCCTCGCCGTAAGCCGTCGCATTGATTGCGAGTGGGATGATCTTGCTCCTTTGGTACTGCCGGTTTTACTTAGTCCCTCTCAATGGAAGGAAGAATCACGACTTGCGCAATTCGAGCCTCTGATACAGGGTATTGAACTCAGTAAATTTGCACAGCCTGAGGAAGGTTATTTGCTGCTGACAGAGCAAATTTCAGCTTTGGTAAAAGTACTTCAGGTTAGGCTAAATGAAACCCGGTTTTACCAGGATCATCCAAACAAGGAAGGGGCTGGGCCACAACCGGCCTCCAAAAACAGCCTTCCATATCTGGGCGAAAATCCTGAACAATTCAAATTCGATCCTCCAAAGCCATTCCGCCCACCTGATTGGTTGGGATGGTCGGTGATCGCGTTGATTTTTACCATTTCTATTGGAGGCTTCCGAAAGAACCATCCGGCGGTATCTTCGCTACATTTGAAAGCCCGGCCAGACAATGAGTTTGAGTTAGAATATCCGCGGAGGATGCCGATGATCCCCCCTCCTCGGAATACGGAGATTGTTTTCCCGCCGGAGGAATGAGGCAATTCTGTGTAAAGTTCGTTGATACTTCCTCATTCATTGTGCCTAGTACATTCTTTCGAGTTCCTACCTTTGCCCGCCGATTTTGGACAAATCTGATCCAAAGTCCATTGTCCAAAGCCCTTTGTCCAATATCTCATAAAAAATGCAGGTTTTCAAATTTGGCGGCGCAAGCCTCAAAGACGCAGCGGGCGTGAAAAACGTCGGGTCTATTTTACAACGATATCAAGATCAATCACTTATCATCATTGTCTCGGCAATGGGAAAGAGCACCAATGCCCTCGAAGCAGTGGTAGCGGCCCATGCCAAGCAGACGGGCGAAGCCCAAGCGCTTTACGATGCTTTCAAAGAACAACACTATGCGCTTATGCGCGAACTCTTTGAGCCAGGCAACGAGGCGTTTACTACCGTGAACGATACCTTCGTGGAAGGTGATTGGGTGCTCGAAGAAAAACCTTCCGACGATTACGACTACATGTACGATCAAATCGTGTGCATGGGTGAGCTGGTTTCATCTAAAATCGTGACGGCATACCTAAACAAAATCGGCCTCAAAACCCAATGGCTAGATGCGCGGGATGTGGTGGCCACGGACAATACTTTCCGCGAGGGCTGGGTAAATTGGGACAAAACCAAAGCCAATGCCCTGAAAATAGTGCCACCCATGCTTGATAAGGGAGGTTTTGTGCTCACGCAAGGCTTCATTGGCAGCACCTCCGAAAACTTCACCACCACTTTGGGCCGTGAGGGTTCGGACTATTCAGCGGCCATTTTTTCACACTGCCTGGATGCCACAGCCATGACCATCTGGAAGGACGTGCCGGGAGTGCTGAACGCCGATCCACGGATGTTCGACAACACCATCAAACTCGATCGCTTGAGCTATCGCGAGGCCATTGAAATGACTTACTACGGTGCGCAGGTGATTCACCCAAAAACCATCAAGCCACTCCAAAACAAAAATATTCCCTTCTTCGTCAAGTCTTTCTTGGACCCAACGGCGCCGGGCACAGAGATCAGTAGCGACACCGAGGAGAACTACCCCCCCATCGTGGTCGTGGAGAAAAATCAGGCCCTGCTGCACATTAGCACACTTGACTACTCTTTTGTAGCTGAGCATCACATGGCGCGGCTATTTGCCAAAGCTGCCGATTTGCGCATTTTTGTGAACATGATGCAGAACACCGCTGTTTCGTTCACGATTTGTGTGCCCAATGTGCCAGATAGGATTGAAAAATTCATCAAAGACGTTTCGGATGAATTTAAAGTCAAGGCCGAACAAGGCCTGGAGCTCATCACCATCCGCCACTACACGGAGGAAACGATCGCGAATTTGAAGAAAGGAAAAATCGTGCTGTTTGAAGAGCGTATCCGCAACACGATGCACATGGTGGTGAAAAATGTGCCGGCAATTGAGCGGAAGGAAGTGGAAGTTGCGGGGTCGAAGAGTTGAAGGCGTTCAAAACATATCTTTCGCAGAAAAAACACCTGTTAATCCTAATATATCCCCGATTTTTGGCTAACCAATCACCAATTAACCAGTCAACCAATCACTCAAATCAACCCTCCTTCGCCCTAAACGGGCTATGGCGGGTAAACAAAACAAACTATGCCAAGACTCACCACGTTCTCGCGACTCCTCCTTACACTCCTCATTGTAGTGGCAGTATTTTTTGCTGTAAGAAAATTCCTGCCTAATCTCGGCTTCTCGGGCACTGACAGTGATAAGACCGAACAAACAACTTCCACAAGCACTTCAGGCAACGAGAATACTGCGCCTACTTCTTCTAGTTCTTGGGGCAAATCTTCCACCGCTTTCACACCAGCCCCTTTTAATTACACAGCCCCAGCCCCGGTTGGTGGCAAATTGAAAGGTGTGGTAGAATTGGGTGCAACTGGGTTTAACTACTTCATTGTAAAGATAGACGGCCAGAAAAATTGGAAACTTGAAAAACCTGTTTTTGGCGTAAGCCTTGTGAAAGAGGGTCTTGCCACAGACGATGATGTGAAATCTACCCTCAAAAATTATATTGCTGAAATTTTGGCGTTTGGTGTGGGTGCACGCGACATCCATTTCGTGGTCAGCAGCGGCGCACAAAAGGAAGCCATCATGCCCAAAATCAACGCCGCACTCTCCGGCATGGGCTATGTGGTAAATGTGGTGACACCAGAGCAAGAAGCCAAACTTGCCTTGCGCTCGGTGTTGCCCGACAGGTATCGCAGCAGTGCGTTTGTAGTGGACATCGGTTCTGGCAACACCAAAATCTCGTGGCTGCCGAATGGCGCGCTGGAAGCCCCCGGCGCCAAATATTTCCAAAACAACCTCAGCCCAAGTGCTGTGTTTCAGGAAGTGAAAGGCAAAGCCAGCCAAATCCCTTCCAACCTCCGCCAAACCTGTTTCATCATCGGCGGCGTACCGTATGAATTGGCCAAGCAAACCCGCAACGGGAAAGAGCGTTACACCGTGCTGAAAGCCCCAGCCGACTATAAAGCCGATGGAGCAAAACAAGAGGCAGGGCTCAATATTTACGCGGCAATTGCAGAGGGCACTGGTTGTAAACAGTTTGTGTTCGATTGGGACGCTAATTTTACCATCGGATTTTTGTTGAATCTTTGAGGGGTGCGTAGTGGTTCATTTGTTGTGATGGCCTACCTATCCAATGACTAGGCGTCATCGGATAGGTAGGCCATCACAACTAACGAACCGCATGAACGAAAAACCTCTCTGCTCTTGAGAAATCAATCAGGTGAATCGAAATTTGTTTCTATTTTTTACTTACAACCATTGTCTAAAAGAGTATGAAAAACTTTTCCGCCCTCATCGCCTTATTATTCCTCAGTACCAGGGCTTTATCCCAGGATACCTTCTCCATCGTTGCCCTCGACACCATCACGGGCGAGATCGGCAGCGCGGGCGCAAGTTGCCTGGACGGCAGCCAGATTGCCGGAGGTGCCATCATCATCAGTGATATTTTGCCGGGTCGCGGTGCAATCCATACACAAGCAACTTGGAATCCAACCAACCAAGCCAATGCCCGTCTACGTATGGAAGAGGGGCTTTCACCAACTGAAATTGTCGCTTGGCTCAAAACCCATGACGTTCAGGGCGCACTTGCCTGGATCAATCGCCAGTATGGCGTGGTAGATTTTGACCCGCAGGGCCACCCTCGCTCAGCAGCCCTTACTGGTACGAACTGTTATGATTGGAAAGGCCACAAAACGGGTGCGAACTATTCCATTCAGGGCAACATCCTGCTGGGGCCCGAAATTTTAGACAGCATGGAAGCACGCTTTTTAGCGGCGACAGGGCCACTTTCTGATCGGCTCATGGCTTGCCTGCAAGGTGCCAACGTGCCTGGCGCCGACAGCCGCTGCCTCCAAAATGGCACCTCTTCGCTCTCGGCATTTATTCGTGTTGCAAAGCCGGGGGATGCAGACGACAGTCTCTCATTGGACTTAAATGTACCCTTGCTTCCAGCAGGAAGAGAACCTATTGATTCCTTGCAAAGGCTTTATAATCAATGGAAAACGACGATAGGGACCGGAGATCCAGGTTTTGAAAAACCGCTCATTTATCCCAATCCTGCCAATGGCTGGCTGGCTGTGGTTTTGAAAGAAAAGGATGGGCTGTTGGAAATGTTTGACTTGACGGGTCGGCACGTATTTTCGAAAAACATCAAGGTGGGGGAAACCCGCCTTGTGCCATCCTTGCGCGACGGCGTTTATTTTGCCAAAATAACCGTAAGAGGCCAAGCGGCGACCACGCACAAAATTGTTTGGCGGCAATAATCAATTGTTTGGGCACCATTGTCCCCATACACCCGAAGCATTTCTTTCAGGCGTGCTTAACCACTCAATCGGCTCAGGGTTTACCACTATATTCGTTCTTTTACGTTACCCATGACACTTTTTCAGTAATCAATTGAAAAAGCCAACGTTTCCTTATTTTCCGACAAACCATATCAATCCATTCAATGCAGAAACCCGCCAACATGGACGCGCTCAATGATTTCATCAAAACCGAAAGCGCGTTCCTCGAAAAGTTAAGAACCGTTACAGCCAAGGTCATCGTCGGTCAGGAGCAAATGCTCGACCGCTTGCTGATCGGGCTGCTCACCAAAGGCCATATTCTGCTTGAAGGGATGCCGGGCTTGGCGAAAACCCTCGCGATCAAAACCCTGGCCGATGCCGTGGATGCGCATTTCAGCCGCATTCAGTTCACGCCCGACCTGTTACCCGCCGACGTAGTGGGCACTACGATTTACAGTCCCAATACGGGTGAATTCACGGTACGAAAAGGGCCTATTTTTGCAAATTTCGTGCTGGCCGACGAGATCAACCGTGCCCCTGCCAAAGTACAAAGTGCCTTGCTGGAAGCCATGCAAGAGCGCCAAGTCACTATTGGAAAACAAACCTTTAAACTTGAAGAGCCTTTTCTGGTGCTCGCCACACAAAACCCCATCGAGCAGGAAGGCACCTACCCACTTCCAGAGGCGCAGGCCGACCGTTTTTTGTTGAAGGTGAAAATTGGCTATCCCACTTTTGAGGACGAGCGGATGATCATGCGCCGCAACCTCAACGACGACGAGCCAGAAGTACACAAAGTACTGTCCGTCAAGACTTTACTACAAGCCCGCGATGCGGTCAAGAAGATTTACCTCGACGAAAAAATTGAGCAGTACATCCTTCAAATTGTATTTGCTACCCGGCAACCTGCTGAATATGGGTTGGGGCAGGTTGCCCCGCTCATCAGTTATGGGGCTTCCCCGCGTGCCACTATTGCCCTGGCAAAAGCCGCGCGAGCCCTGGCGTTCCTCAACCGCCGGGGTTATGTTACGGCCGATGACGTCCGGGCCATTTGTCCCGACGTGCTGCGTCATA
>JANMME010000397.1:0-5852 GCA_031373015.1 Saprospiraceae bacterium | reverse complement strand
ATTCGTTGGTGACTTTGGTTTTGAAATGTCCTGCTTTAATTGCTTCGGTATAGCTTTGGGTGGTTCCCTTTTTTATGGCAAACCAATCCGTCGCATTGTGCAACATTCGGTGGACGTTTTTGGGGTTCATGTCCGTCCATTCGCTCAAAATGATGGGGACAGCGGGCAAATCATCAATATTTGGCCTCAAATCCGGGTCGTCCTCCCTTTTGTTCATGATAAAAGCGCCGTACATCCCGATCTGTTCCTGTAAACCCGAATGGCTGTGATACCAGTGCGTCCCGTGTTGGATAATGGGAAACTTGTACAAATGCGTTGTGTGCGGCTTGATGGGCATTTGGGTCAGGTTCGGGACGCCGTCCTCTTTGTTCGGTAAAAACAGTCCGTGCCAGTGCACCGAAGTTGCTTCGTTCAATTCGTTGTGGACATAAATTTCCGCCGTGTCGCCCTCGGTGAAGGTCAAAGTTGGCATGGGGATTTGGCCATTTGTGGCGATTGCGCGGCGGTTTTTGCCCGTGAAATTGACAACGGTGTCTCGCATGAAAAGGTCGTAGCGGACGGTTTGGGGTCGCGCAACGATGACGGCGATGGGCGGTTTTTGGGGCTTTTCCGCCAGTTTCACAGGGGCCATGCCGTTGCCGCCCATGTCCATCGGTTTTTCCGGGGGGGCATCAGTTTTCTGGGTGGGGGTGGCCGGTTTGCCTATGTCCATACCCGGCATTTTGGCTGTGTCCTTTTGCATGGGTATGGTTTCGTGAGATTTGTGGTCATGGTCGGGCGCGGGCTTTGGCTTGGGTTTTTTGCCCTTTACTTTCACTAAAGTCATGCCGCAGATTGGGCAGTTGCCAGGTTTGTCGTTATGGATTTTAGGGTCCATCGTGCAAGTGTAATAAGAGCTGTCCGGCTGAGATTTGCCGTTGTTTTGAGCAAAAATGGCTGGGGCGATGCCAAAAAACAGACACAGTGTCAGTGCGGTTATTGGCAGCATTTTTTGACAAACAATTTTTTGAAAAGCCATTTGAGAAATTTCATTTTTTTAGTGATTGTAGGAGAGGCTGTCCCTCGAAGCATTTGCCCAATGGATGAGCAACTCTTTTTCCGAAGGCGACAGCACCGCATTCCTGTGGAGTAAAAGATAGGAAGGTAAGGGCATTGCTCTGGTCTCAATCTGTTTGCGGATTGACTCCAGTTTGCTCCCCTGCCGCCGCTTCGAGTACGCTCCGAACGCGCTGAAATTCAGTTTTTCCTTTGCATTCCGAATGTGATATGCCATGAACCAACCGCCAGGCTGGATATAGGTGTACCAAGGGTAACGGGTGCTGTTGCTGTGGCAGTCTAAGCACGAGTTCGCCAAAATGTCTCTCACGCTTTCCGGCACGGCTACGGTCTTGGAAATATCCGTATCCAAAACCTGCCCGCTTCCGTTGCGGGCAGGCTGGATAAACTGGATAAGCGCGAAAACCGTGGCTGCGGCCAGCGCGGTTTTTTTCAATCGTGCCTTCATTTTTTACTTGATTTCCTCCTTTACTTGGCCGCAGGTGTACATTTTTTTGCCGTAATAGGGGTTGGCAATTTCTTTGGTCTCGCTCAACCAAATTGCCCCTTTATTCTTATCATACATTGGGCAAAAATCCTGGTACAGCGGCTGGCCAGCAGAACCGAAGGCTTTCACCAAATCATACATGTCCTTGCTCAACATCGCAAAATGCTCCCGCTGATGCTCAATGTTGCCTGCATTCGAGCCGATATGTTCTGCATGTTCTCTGGCATCCTCTTCAATATCCTCATACGTCTTTTTCTGTTCGGCAGTCAAGGCAGTTTTGTCGAAATTTTTAAAGGTCGCCTCCAGCGCTGTTGCCGCTGCGGCGGCTTCCTGGCTTTTGTCGGCAGCTAAGTCGTTTTTCAGTGCGAGATAGCCATCCACAATCGCTTTAGACGAAGCAGCAACTCCGGTTTGACTGTTAGTATCTGCGCCGCTTGTGGCAGCGGGTGTGGTCATACCCTTTACTTCGGTCAATTCCATACCACATTTCGAGCATTTATCGCCCTTCTTTCCTGTAATCTCGGGGTGCATCGGACAAGCATACATGGTTTCCATGCCTGATCCAGATTGCCCGGAATTTTGCGCCCTGTTCTCATTTTGAGATGGATTGTTTTTGCAAGCGGCACTCGCCAGCAGAACGGCGCAGAAAATTATTACTGAATATTTCATTGTTTACAGTTTTGAAAGTGAAAAAATGTTGATGCAAAAAATGGCATCACCGCTAGTGGCTTTGTCACTTTGGCCGCTACGCGGCTAAAGTGACAAAGTAGAACTAGGGCAATATCCCAATATCCCAATATCCCAATATCCCAATATCCCAATATCCCAATATCCCAATATCCCAATATCCCAATATCTCATTTCAACGTCTCCGTCACACTTCCGCAAGTCAGCATTTGCTTGCCATAATACGGATTCTTGATAGCCTTTTCTGTGCTGAGCCAATCACCGCCTTTGCCATCGTTGTACATCGGGCAGTGGTCGTAATAGACCTCTGTTTCGGGTTTGATGGCCTTCATCACTTCGTACATGTTTTTGGATAGTGCGGCAAAGCGTTCGCGCTGCTGCTTGATATTGGTCATGTCTTTGATCCGCTCAGCATCGCCAATCAATTTTTGCTGGTATTTCATCCAAACCGTGTGCTCTGCGGGTTGCAGGGCTTCCATTTTCACGGCGGCTAATGCGTCGAACAGGACTTTACCTTGTGCCGCTGCTGCTGAGCCATCGGAAGCCACCAAAGCATTTTTCAAGGCAAAATAGGCCGAATACACGGCTGACATCGGGTTGGTAGGGGGTACTGCAGCCTTGATAGCAGCTTGTTTTTTGACCATGCCATCCATGGGTACGGGTGCAACGACTGGAGCGCCGGCAGTTGCGCCTGCAGCTGGCTGTTCGGGAGCTTCTGTTGCCGTTGTGCTGGTGGGTACTGCGGCTTTTGTCGGGCGCTCGTATTGGCAACAGCCATGAAGATTGTTGTAGGCATCGTCGGGTGCAGTAAATTTATCGCTGTCATAGCCTGCTGCGGCAATGCGCTGCAACACCTCGTCAGCGTTGGTTTTAGTGGTATCAAAAGTGATTTGTGCCATCTTGGTGTCCACATCCCAATCGGCTTTGGCCTCGCCTTTTTTGAACGCGGCTTTTTCGATGGTCTTTTCGCACATGCCGCAGTTGCCGTAGACATGGATAGCCTCGGTCTTGCCGTTTGGGATTTGTGCGTTGCAATTGGAGAAAAGGAACAAAGCCGTTAGTGACATTGCAATATTTTTGAGCAATTTCATTTTTATTAAATTGATTGTGAAGAGAAACAATTCAAAGCGATACCAGGCTTGCGGCCTGTGTAAGCTTAGGCTGAGGTCGTGCAAAAAGGTCTTTCGGGGGTTTTTGAGGAAAACAATGTTTTGAATTTTGACCAATCGAATCCTATAAGGTTTCAAAAACCTTATAGGATTTTATAAGAGTCAAAATATAATTCCGCAATAAGTTTTCAGCCTGGGCTTTTTGCACAACCTCAGCCTCGTTCCAGAGAACTAAAAATCAAGCAATTGAAAAAGGCACACGTCGGGCTGACGCGGCACTAGGCAACCAGTTTTGGGGGCTGCCAAATGGGGAGATATACTGCTTCCGGAATATGATCGGCGAAATAAAACGCCTGACGCAAAGCATCCTCACTCTGGATAGAAAGTGGGTTCAATTCTGGAGGCAATTCGGCAAGAAAACCACCCGGATGGCTGTTCGATACGGGGCCGCAAGGACACCCGCACCCGCCACAGCCTTTGTTTTCTGGACATTTGTGGGTGGGCTGATTTTGCTCGTTCGCGCTTGTTTTTTCTGCACAGCGGGCACTATTTCCCCTGTTTTTTTTAGCGCAACAAGATTTCTCAGAAGATGCGTTCCCACATTTCCCGGCTGAGCAATTGCCACAGGCCCAAGCGCGGTTCGCCGATGCGACGAACAGGCTGAGAAAGAGGAACAATATACCGAGGCGGTGTTGCATAAATTCGAGTGTGAAGATAGAAAGGTCTGATTTAACGCTTTTTTGAGTCATTAGGTTGTACTCAGCAACAGTTTTTGTCGCCAGTCTGCATCGGCGGGCATTTCACCGTGCCATAGCTACAAAACACGCAGCAGTCTCCAGCCAATGGTTTCAGCACTGACTTGCAATTTTCGCATTCGTAAAAATACTGGCAGGCATCGGTTGGCATGGTCTCGTTTTTTGAAAAACCACATTTCGGGCAAGTGATGATTGATTGTAAAACGATAACCGGCGCTTTTTCCCTCCGATTTTTCTTTTCCCAAAAAGTATAGCCTGAGTATGCCAGCAACCCTAGGCCCAAGACCATGAGCGGCCCGCTAAACGCTTCAAGTTTTGCCGAAAAAGCGGAAGTGCCGACTACGGAACTTCCCAACAGAACGGCCAACCAGGGTAGCCAACAACAGCTGGTAGCCAATAGAAAAGCGAACACTCCGCCAAGTAAGGAAGGTATAGCCTTCATGATGTTTTATGTTGACTCCAAAGAAGCGTTGCGGATAGGAACATTTGCCCTCATCGTAATAGTACCTTTTCTGTCCCCAAAATTTCTCCATCTAACTGGGCCATCAGGATATAAACCCCAGGCGTCAAATCTATCGTTTTGAGTTCAAATGATTGATTTTCAAGTGCTGTATTATAAAATTCAAACCTTTTTACGTCTTTGCCCAAAGCATCCTTTAAAACAAAATTGACCTTGCCTACTTGGTTCAAATCCAATTTAACCACTAACGAGCCACCCAAGGCCGCCGGGTTCGGAAACACGGAAATGCTGTTGGTTGAGATCGGCTCATGGGTCGGGCTGCCCTGCGTCAGGATTCCTTGCCTGTACAAAACTTTGTCGGTAGCTGGGTCTGCATAAATGAGGTGAAAAACCCCGTTTCGGTAGGCCAGCGAGGGATATTGCAGGTTGTGGTTTGGTACTGCAAATCGAGTGCCTTGATTGGCTAATCCCGTTATGCCTTTGGTGGAAAAATGAAACACAATCTCCTTTGATTTTTCTAAAAAAACTACGCCTATTGTATCGCCTGATGCGGCCACATCGGGTAGGTTCTGAATGGTTTGAGTGACAGATGGGGGGAATCCGATCTGTTGGCCCAGTTGCATGGTGCCAGCGTGCAAGGTGCTGAGGTACACCCGCCCAAGGCCACTGGCAGCACTCATCCAAACGGTGACAAGACTATCGCCTGAACGCGCCATCCTCGGGCCTGCGATGGGGCAAGTGTTCAAGTGCCAATCAGTTGCATCCACATCAGTGGCGGTGTCGAACGTCGCAGCTAAATCGCTGGAGCGACTCACCCAAATATCCCGGAGGTCCTGATTGTTGTTGCGAAACAACAACCATACGGAATCTCCCGAAGTCAGCAGGTCTGAGACGCAACACTCGCAGACTGCGCCGCCGGGCGCAGGGGTGTTGGCCGTAACAGGGTCTAGAAAATTGAAGCCACCATCTATGGAGCGGCGGATTTGGTATGTCGCGCCATTGTTGTCCTGAATATAACTGACCAATGGATTTCCCGTTCCATCCACGGCCACGGATGCCAGGGTTGCATATCCCCCTGAAATGGGGCCTTGAACCAGATTCGGGCTGCCAAAACTAAGTCCAGCGTCATCCGAGTGGGTTAAATAAATACCGCTCTGGATTTGCTCAAACACAATGAACACCTGACTGTCTGACACCGCCACATCGTAACCACCAAAGCCAAATAAACTTGGCTCGGCAGGATCTTGCACCACACCAACAGGAGTGCTGAACGCCCCATTTTCAAAGCGGGCGCACCA
>JANMME010000379.1:0-4002 GCA_031373015.1 Saprospiraceae bacterium | reverse complement strand
AAATCCGTGTCTCATCCGTGAAATCCGTGGCCCATCTCTAAAAATAACACAAAAAATGAGATACTTACTACTCCTACTGGCTTTTGCATCCTCAACCCAGATTTTTTCCCAAAACAAAAAGCCGATTGACCACGCCGATGTGCATCGCTGGCGAAAAATAGAGCAGCAAAAGCTCTCTAATAATGGTCAATGGGCCGTATGGGCGCAAACACCTGTGAGTGAGGGCGACGCAACCCTGCACCTTTGGAGCGCTACTTCCGGGAAGACAACAATTTTTCCGCGCAGCAGCGAAGGGCAATTCAGCGACGATTCCAAGTGGTTGGTATTCAAGATAAAACCTGCACTTGACACGCTAAAAGCCCAGCGCCGAAAAAAGGTGAAGGATGATGATTTGCCCAAAGACACACTGGGTATTTATGAGCTCGCCACAGGTAATCTGGAGAAAATCCCGCGTCTAAAAAACTTCTCCTTGCCCGAAAAATGGAGCGGCTGGTTGGCGTTTCAGGTTGAAATGGAAAAGCCCGTTCCTGCAAAAAAGGATACGGCTGTCGTGAAGTCAGACACGACCAAAACGGTCAACGTATCTCCACCAACACCCCCAAATGGCGCAAGTAAGGCTAAGAAAAAGACCCCCAAAAAAGAAGACAAAGACAACGGCTTCCGCCTCATTGTGCGCAATTTGCCAAAAGGGTTTCAAGATACCATCGCCTACGTCAAAGAATATGCCCTGGCCAAACGCGGCCCTCGGCTGCTCCTCAACGCCACAGGAAAAGGCGACACCTTGCCCTTTGCGGCCAATGCCAAAGCCTTGCAAAATGGGGTTTATCTGATTGATTTAGAGCCCTATAGCTTGCACCCGCTTCTTCGCGCCAAAGGGAAATTCCAACAACTTTCGATGGATGACTTTGGTCGGCAGGCAGCTTTTGTGGCCGATCTCGACACCACAAAAGCCCGTGTTCGCCCTTGGCAACTTGCTTATTGGAAAACCGATCAGGATTCGGCCAAAATCATCGCAGGCCCGCAAAGCAATTTCCTCCCCAAACCTCAACCCTCTCAACCCTCTCAACAACCTCAACAATGGTCTATCAGCGAAAACGCCCGCCCCGTGTTTTCTGACGATGCCAGCAAACTTTATTTCGGTGTGGCGCCACCGCCCATTTTGAACGACACCACGCTTTTGAAAGAAGAAATTGTGGACGTAGAAGTGTGGGCCTGGAACGACAAACTGCTTTACACACAAGAAAAAAATCGCCTCGAAAACGAGAAAAAGCGCTCTTATTCCGTTGTCTTCCATATTGGCCAAAAACGGTTTGTACCCCTCGGATCGCCTGAGTTGCCAGAACTTCGTTTTCAGGAAGAGCGCAATGCAAACCTCGCGCTCGGCTTCACGGAAGAGCCTTATACCCAATACATTACGTCGGAAGGTACGCCGCACAAGGACCTGTATGCCGTGAATCTCGAGACCGGCGACAAAAAACAGATTGTCAAAGACTTGCGCTGCAATCCGCGCCTCTCACCGGCAGGAAAATACATTGCATGGTGGAGCGACCCAGACACGGCCTGGTTTGCTTGGAATGCCGGTACAGGCAACATTGCCCGGCTGACAGATAACCGCACCGTGCCGTTTTTCGACGAAGAAACTGACGTGCCGGATTATCCCGGTGAACATGGTCTCGCCGCCTGGACAGAAGGCGATGCCGCGTTGTTGATCTATGACAAATACGACCTGTGGAAAATTGACCCGGAGGGGAAAAAGAAACCACAGCGCGTAACCAATGGACGGGAGTCAAAAACGGTATTCAGGTACATCAAACTTGATCCGGAGCAGCGCAGCATCCCGCGAAACGCCCCAATGTTGCTGCATAAATTCAATGATGTTACCAAGACAGAAGCTTATACCTGGTTAAATCTACCCCAGGAAAACACCTCGAACTTGGGCGTATTTGTTCCGTTCCTCAAAGAAAAATGGAATGAAGGGTATGCCTATACCCGTAGTCCAATTAAGGCCCGCTATGATGAGGCATTTTTGTATTCGAGGGAGAATTACGCCAGCTTTCCCAATTTGATTTATGCTTCCCCCGACGTGGGTGAAAAGATCATTTCTAACGCCAATCCGCAACAGTCAGAATACAACTGGGGAAGCATCGAGATGGTGGAGTGGACCTCACTTACGGGCGAAAAAATTAAGGGATTGCTTGTGAAGCCAGAAGGTTTCGACCCGAAGAAGCAGTATCCCATGATCGTCAATTTTTATGAAAGACTCTCTGATGAACTGAACCGCCATCGTGCCCCGGATTTTCACCGCTCGCAAATCAATTTCACGGTATATGCCAGTAGGGGCTATCTAGTGTTTGCACCCGACATCAACTATCGCATCGGTTACCCGGGCGAATCGGCTTATGATGCCATTATGAGTGGGGTTACTTCGCTGATTTCCAAAGGTTTTGTGGATCCGAAGCGGGTGGCATTGCAAGGCCATTCTTGGGGCGGTTACCAATCGGCGTATCTGGTGACGCGCACCAACTTGTTTGCCTGCGCAGAGGCGGGCGCTCCTGTGGCCAACATGACCTCGGCCTACGGTGGCATCCGCTGGGAGTCGGGGCTGAACCGCGCTTTCCAGTACGAGCATCAGCAAAGCCGGATTGGAGGCACGCTTTGGGAAAAACCAAAACAATACATTGAGAATTCGCCGCTGTTTGCCCTCGACAAGGTAGAAACGCCGCTGTTGATCCTCTCCAACGACAAGGACGGCGCAGTACCCTGGTACCAAGGCATCGAACTATTCACGGGTCTTCGCCGATTGGGCAAACCCGCCTGGCTCCTGAACTACAACGACGAACCACATTGGCCGGTCAAAATTCAGAACCGGGTTGATTTTCAAAAGCGTATGCAGCAGTTCTTTGACCACTACTTGATGGACGCGCCAGAGCCGAGCTGGATGAAGCGCGGGGTGCCACCGATGGAGAAGGGGATTTTGCAGGGGTACTGAAAAATATCCAATATCCAACAAGGAATGTCCAAGGGAATATCCAATATTCAACAAGGAATTTCCAATTTCCAAAGAAGCTTCGCGCTTGGCCACTCACATTTCCCATAGGCAATTGAACAACGACAAATCCCTAACCCAACGCCTCCTTGGAAATTGGATATTCTTTTGGTATTGAAACTAAAAAGTTGAATCAGGGCGTTGACCTTTTTTCACCCATTACTTCACCAAAACTCAGCACCACCATGACAAACTTCGTGAAAAAACTTGCCGCATCTGCTTTGTTCACGACTATTTTTTTGACTTCTGCCCACGCCCAATTCACCTTCAAAGCCTGCGAAGTTAAACCTGCCACCGAGCCGCTCGAAAGAATAGCCTATTCCCAAAGCGTCGCCCATTTGACCAATACAGGTAAGGAACAATGGAAAACCACCGGTAAAGAGCGCAATCGCACACTGGTCGGCTACGGCCAAGGCCCCGATTCGCTGGTTGAAGCCTGGAATCACCCTGTGCTCTACGCAGCCACCCGGGCTTATGGCGAACACCGCTCGCTGGTGCTTTCGCCAGATATGATATGGCTGATGATCTCCCAAGGTTTTGCCCAGCATGTGGATTTGAACGCCGAAAAACTCCGTCCCTATCTGGTTGATTTTGATGGCAAAAAACACATCAACGTGAGCGATGAGGAACTTCCCAAAGGTTGGGATTGGGACGACGCTTTTCCTATTTTTTCTGAAAAAATAAGCAAATATGTGGGCAAGGAACTCACGGGCACACTTGACGCAAAGTTCAGCACCAGTACGCCTGCCACGCAGGCGGCATTCCGCGTGACGTTGATGGATGCTATGAGCGAATATTTCGATTTTTCAATGACCGTCTTGTGTGGCATTCCCGAAATTACACTGGAAGGCACTTCTGAAGACTGGGCACTTTTGGAAGAAAAAACCAAAGCCCTGGGTAAGTACGAGCTTTCCTGGTGGACGGATGATCTTGCCCCTATTTTGCACCAAATGACC
>JANMME010000281.1:0-4131 GCA_031373015.1 Saprospiraceae bacterium | reverse complement strand
GTGGGCCATTTTGCGCCGATCACCACGCTTACGCCGGAACAATGGCATGAAACGCTGGACACCAATCTTACTGGTGTATTTTACTCCCTCAAGGCTGCCGCGAATGCGCTCATTCAATCAAAAGGGTATTTCATCAGCATTGCGAGTCTAGCTGGCACCAATTTCTTTGCCGCAGGAGCCGCCTACAACGCCAGCAAATTTGGACTGGTGGGCTTCACCCAGGCGGTCATGCTCGACCTTCGCGAGGTTGGGGTCAAATGTTCCACCATTATGCCCGGCTCGGTGGCCACGCATTTCAACAACCACAAACCAAACCCCTCCGATGCCTGGAAAATACAGCCCGAGGATATTGGCCAAATGGTAGTGGATCTGCTGAAAATGAACCCGCGGACGCTGCCGAGTAAGATTGAGGTAAGGCCGAGTATGCCGGGGAAGTGAGGCCTATCGCTAACGTTGCAACCCTAATGCCACCGCCCGAAAACTCTCCAGCCCCGCCTCCAAATTCTCCATGATTTCCAGCGCCAGCACATCTGGATCAGGCAGATTGTCCAAGTCCGCCAGAGATTGGTCTTTGAGCCAGGTGATATCCAGACTGGTTTTGTCCCGAGCGATGATCTCCTCATACGTGAACATCCGCCAGCGACCTTCCGGGTTGGTTTCGGGATGGTAGGTAGCCCTGCGTTTGTGACGGTTGCCGGGACTATAGCAGTGGATGAAATCGCGCAAGTCTTCCAACTTTAGCGGGTTTTTCTTGAGCGTGTGGTGGATATTGGTGCGGTAATCATACACCCAGATTTCCTTCGTCCAGGCCATTTTACTGCTGGGCTTGTTGTCAAAAAACACCACGTTGGCTTTGACACCTTGTGCATAGAAGATACCCGTGGGCAATCGCAGGATCGTATGTACATCGGTGGTTTCCAACAATTTCTTGCGCACCGTTTCGCCGGCGCCGCCTTCAAAGAGCACGTTGTCAGGTAAAACGACTGCTGCCAGGCCGTCCGACTTGAGCAGGGTGCGGATGTGTTGCAGGAAATTGAGTTGCTTGTTGCTGGTAGTGGCCCAGAAATCCTGACGATTGTAAGTGAGGTCTTCCTTTTCCTGTTCGCCTTCTTCGTTGGTAAAGGTCTGGCTGCTCTTTTTGCCAAAAGGTGGATTGGCCAGCACATAGTCATAGCGTTCGCCCGGATCAGCAATGAGCGCATCGGCAGGAGAGATGAAATTATCGCTGTCAATATCTCCGATGTTGTGCAGGAATAAATTCATCAAAGCCAGTCGGCGGGTGCTGGCCACGATCTCGTTCCCAAAGAAGGTTCGGTGTTTCAGAAACTCCCGCTCCTCCTTGTCCATTTGGTTGTGCTCTTGCAGGTAATCGTAGGCTGCCAGAAAAAAACCGCCCGTTCCGCAAGCAGGATCCGCGATGGTTTTGAGCGGCTGCGGGCGCACACATTCCACCATGGCGCGGATGAGTGCCCGTGGCGTAAAGTATTGACCAGCACCGCTTTTGGTATCTTCTGCGTTTTTCTCCAGCAGTCCTTCGTAGATGTCGCCCTTGTCTTTTACGCCCATCATCAGCCACTGCTCCGCATCAATCATGGCGATGACTTTAGAGAGTTTGGCGGGGTCTTGTATCTTGTTCTGACTCTTGGTAAAGAT
This sequence comes from Saprospiraceae bacterium, assembly GCA_031373015.1. Taxonomy (GTDB): domain Bacteria; phylum Bacteroidota; class Bacteroidia; order Chitinophagales; family Saprospiraceae; genus M3007. The sequence continues at coordinate 2,478 of JANMME010000281.1, read as the reverse complement.
CTGACCAAGCATTCCCTTGCCCTTGCCCAATTCCCGTAGCATGGTGCTGTAATGCACTTCCAGTTCTGCGCCTTTCAAATCCACCAGGCTTTCCCAGTTGTATTCATCCGGGATAGGCAGTTTCCGGCTGTACGGCGGCTTGCTGTATTCATCTGCCATTTTGAGGAACAGCAGGTACGTGAGTTGTTCGAGATAATCGCCGTAGCCCACGCCGTCGTCTCGGAGGGTGTTGCAGAAGGACCAGACTTTGGTGACGATGGCGGAGTTGTTGTTGGACATTAACGGCTATTGATTAGGTTCATGATCAGTTTTATCATCAGCTCTTTTTCGGCGGGGTCACTTTGGGCTACCAGTAAAGCCAGCGCTACCAGGGCGTTGTCATTGATTTTCAGTTCTCCCGATTTTTTGAAACGATGTTTGTTTTTCTCTAAAAACCACACAAACAAAAACGCACCGATGCGTTTGTTGCCATCGCTGAACGGGTGGTTCTTGATAGTCAGGTAAAGCAGGTTGGCGGCCTGTTCCTCGATACTGCGGTACAGGTACTCGCCGCCGAAGGTTTGGACAATAGTGCCCAGTAACCCCTTGAAACTTCCGTCTTTCTGGTTGCCAAACAGTGCGGTGGCTTCTTTTTGAGCCATCAGGCCTTGTTTCAATACTACGATCGCCGACTCGGCTTCTTCATAGGCGATTTCGTATGTAATGTTCTCGTTCAGCTCACCCGGCTCCAGATTGTGGCTGTCGAACTGGCTGAGCAGTACAAAACTGCGCGTGTAGTGGGTGATAATCTCCAGCAAACCTTTGGCCTCGGTGAGTTGCAGAGCTTCTGTTTCGCCTGCTTGCTGGATACGCTGCACGGTCTGTTCCAGTTCGCCCAAGCTGCGCGCCAGTTGTTGCAGGCGGGTTTCATTCAACGCGTAACCGCGCACCAAGAAATCCTTAAGTCGTTGGGTAGCCCATATTCGGAACTGGGTGCCGCGCTTTGAATTAACCCGGTAGCCAACTGAGAGAATGACATCCAAATTATAATACTTGATTTGCCTGGAAACCAACCTGTTTCCTTCCGGCTGAACTACCGAGAAAAACTCGGTAGTTGGCTTTTCCTCCAATTCCCCTTCTGTAAAAACATTCTTGATGTGCAGCCCAATGGTATCTGTATCTTTTTCAAAAAGTTCGGCCATAAGTCGTTGCGAAAGCCATATCATTTCATTCTCAAGACGAACTTGAATCTCAAGGCTGTTATCGGCACTTTCATAAATAAGTATTTCACCTTTGTTTTCCATAGTATGGTATTTTGCCACAAATATAAACAAGCCAAATTAACAAGTAAAACAAATTGTGTCTTTTTTTTATTTTTGGAAGATCTCATACATTGGAACATTGGCGAAGACAATGTTCAATAGTAAATTGGGTTACAAAAGGGTCAGTTTCAATCAAAAAACCTATCCTCTTTCCAGTTTTTCGGGTTGTTAATGATGTAATTGAATATATTATCAAACATTCTGGCATCCCAAATGATCCGTTCGTCAAAACCTCGCTGCCAAATTTTATCGAGCCAAACGCCCGGCTGATTTTGTTTGTGATGATTCAGACACGCTGTGGCGACGATGGATTTATAGGCTCCAATAATCTGCCCAAGGTACGGACGGGTGGCCCATTGTATTTTTGAAAATGGGATTTCGGGTGGGTCGGATTGGGCGGGCGTGTCATTTTGGGCGCCCACGTTGTTTTGGGCGCCCACGTTGTTTTGGGCGCCCACGTTGTTTTGGGCGCCCACGAGGGGCGCCCCTACGGAACCATCGCCATTGTCATCTGTCGGGGCGACCCTCGTGGTCGCCCGAATCGTGGTCGCCCCATCCGCCCCCGTCCCATTTTCCACCGTCATAATCGTCGAACAAGGCCTCCCAATCAACAATACCCCATGCACATGATTCGGCATTATCTGAAACGCGCCCAAATCCACATGCGGCCATCGTTCTGGTATCTTTTCCCATTCATTGTGGGCAATTTCCCCGAAATGGTTCAAGATCATTTCACCATTTTCAACCTCCCCAAAAAAATGAATCCTGTTTTTAGTACAAATGGTGATAAAATACATGCCTTCTTGAGCATAATCGTATCCTCGGAGGCGCACACTGCGCCTGTGGTGAATGTTTGGATTGTATTTCATATTGGTTTGGTTTGTTGACAAATAGGGCTTATGTCAACAAATATAGGGGAATGTCTGGATGATTGCAAGGGTTGGGGCTTCTGATTTTTGAAACATCGATTATTTCGGGCGACCACGATCCGGGGCGGCCTGAATCCGGGGCGGCCCACAATCCAGGGGCGACCACGAGGGTCGCCCCTACGTGCTCCGCTCCAACCTTCAAATTCAATTGGGAAATTTGATTATGTCTGTCAATAAAAATCTCGGTTGCCCCAATTGGGATTTCCTGCCCACCGCCGGTTGGGGCGACCCTCGTGGTCGCCCCAATT
>JANMME010000378.1:0-17236 GCA_031373015.1 Saprospiraceae bacterium | reverse complement strand
GCGGTCAATGTAGCGAAACGGGAAATGGAACAGCAGGTCGCGGCAGGTGAAGACCCCCAACTCAAGCTTGAGCGTGTCGGCGCGCTGCGGGCCTACGCCTTTGAGGAATTCGATGTTGGAGTCGAGGTTGGGCAAGAGATTGATTCGATTGATTCGATTGCGACGATTATTCGATTGAGACGATTATTCGACCAGATTAGATAGGTTTACCTGTTCGGACTTTGATTTGTTCTAGGGCACTTTTTACAAAAGCACTGAATAGAGACTTCTTTTCAGAGACTGAAAGCTGCTTGCTATAATTTTTATGAATCGTTAAATCGTATGGTACAGCTCCAAATTTTATAGTGAAATAAAATCTGTCAAATTCAACTTCTATTTTTCGGTTAATGTCAAATTGAAGTTCTGTTTTCTTGAAAGCTTTCCAACGGTAAATCAACTCAAATCTCATTAGATTCTTATCGTAATAACCCTCAAAATCTTTAATTTTCTGCAAATCTTCAATTAACTCCTTTTTAGACACATCATCAGGTAATGAAAGCGGGCGATTCCATAAATTATGAATAGTTAACTCAGATTCATGTGTGAAAAACAGATCATTTAATTTGGAGCAATTTTCTTCCAATTCTAAAAAAAGCGGCCATAAGGTAGTATCAAAAGTTTTAGCCAAAATCTCACCGGTGCCTTCCTTAATATCTTCGATTCCCCCCAAGCTCCCCTTCAGTAACGCAATCTCCTTATCCAAATCATCCGGCTCTTCCATAGATTCTCCCTTCGCGCCTTTGATTTGAATATCAAGCGAGTGCAGCAAGTTCTCTCCAATATATTTCACAAACGCACCCAAATCCGAAGCATCTGCTTGTCGTAAGGCATAGTAGTAAGCCTGCCGATTTTGCTGTTTAATCACCACTGGAGGATAACCATATTGCATCAAAAGCAGATTCATCAGCAAACGCGACATCCGCCCGTTCCCGTCATCGAACGGGTGAATAGCAACAAAACGATGGTGAAAAGTGGCCGCCAGTACAAGCGGGTGAAGGTCCTTTTCCTGTTGGTGTTTTCGCAACCAATCCACGAGGTCGGTCATTTTGGCGGGCGTTTCTTCGGGCGTGGTGTAGTAATGAATTTCGCCCGTGGGGGTTTTAACATGGTTGGGCAAAGTTTTGTAAGCGCCCAGGGTTACACGTTTTTCAACTTTTTGACCATCAGGGGTTTGTGCAGGGTTGGAATAGGGCTCCACCAAAATCATTGCGTGTAGTTCTCGGATAACTTTCTCACTCAATTGATCTCGGTTTTTGATGAAGTGAATGAGGTAATCAATGCCCTCATTGTGCCCTTTGATATCAAGGTGGTCTTTGAAGGGCTTGCCTTTGGCTGTAAGGCCTTCCATGAGAAAAGCGATGGTTTCGCCATAAGTCAGCGAGTTTCCTTCAATCGCATTGGAGTGATAATTCCAGTCGAGCCGGAATTTTTGCATGATTCGCCCCTCCTGCTCTTGCGTGAGCGGGCGCAGCGCATCCACATCCGCTTTGCGCTGGTCAATTTGTTGCAGTAGGTCATTAAAATGCGAAAGGTTCTCCATGACTTAATATGGCTTAGAGGAGTAGACTAACGGCGAATATTCATTGGAAATACTGCTTTACCCGCTCAGAATGAAGCAAATAAAGCAAAAAACCATCCAATCCCAACACCAGCCAATAACCTGACCGGCTCGGATCAGAAACAATAGAAAAGATGAACATGACCAACAATCCCCAACCCAAAACAATAGCCCCCATCCTAGCCCATTGCCGGCGAAAAAGCAGCCCGATTCCAAACAAAAAACCAAAGAACGGCGCGATTTTTATATTCCCCGTGGCTTCTACAAACCAAGTTTTAAAGTACATCGGGAAAAACATCGTGAACCCGAAAAGGAGTAAGGTGCAAAGCACGACTTCTAAAAAGCCAGTGGATTGAGCAGAGATAATTCGTGGCATAGCAGTTCTTTTTAGATTCAGGTGTGCAAAAGTAAAATAGTTTGTTTTAAAAACCGCAACAAATGGAACACCGATTTATTAGAACACCGATTTAACCGAGTACACCGATACCACCGATTTTTTTATTTTCGGTGGTATCGGTGTTCCAATAAATCGGTGTTCTTATCCCCAAGTCGCCTCTCCCCAGTCCGGCGCCACCCCCGCCTTTTCTTCAATAAACCGCAGCGCCCGATAAAGCGCCGCACCAAAATCCTTTTTCACCTCGTGTTCCCAGATGCGCAGGACCTGCCAGCCTGCCGCTTCGAGCAGCGCGTCCACCTCGCGGTCGCGCTGCATGTTGCGCTCGATTTTCGGGATCCAGTAGTCGCGGTTGCTTTTGATGGCCAGGCGTTTGTGCTCCCAATCGTAACCGTGCCAGAAGTCGCCGTCTATAAAAATGGCGATTTTCCAGCGCACAAAAGCAACGTCTGGCCGACCCGGCGCGCCCTTGTAATTGCGGCGATAGCGATGCCCGACGTGCCACAACACTTTGCGGAACGCCACCTCCGGTTGGGTGTTGGCCGTGCGGATTTTCTGCATCAGTCGCGACACCTTTTCGGTGGTGTAAAAGCCCGCTGATTCCTCGAAACGCGGGACTTTGATTTTTTCTTCGGGAACTTGATAGGCCACGGGCAAAAAGTACGCTGGAGACCTCGGAGGTTTTTGAAAACCTCCGAGGTCTCCAGCCAAATGCTAAAAAAATCGTTGACGCAATATTTCCAGCATCATATTCCTTTTAGTGCGGCTTTAGAACAATCTGCCATCATTCTTTCCAATTTTTCCCTATGAATAAAAACTTTCTTCTCGCCCTGCTGCTGATTTCCTTTTTTCACCCCGAAAGGATATTTGCCCAAACACCTTTACCCTCCATAGCTATCTCGCTTGCCGATATTCGGTCTGGAGAACTCGAGCGGGTGAGAGAGGGCAACACTTCCACGGCCTCTATTTTTTTTGAGACTGACCAGTCAGAACTCTCTGCCGAAGCCCAAAAGACCCTCGATGCACTCGCGCCAACCCTGCTCCAAGCTCCTGATTATCAAGTCAATATCGAAGCCTTTACCGACGACCGTGGCACGGAGCAGCATAACCTTCGACTCGCTGCTGACCGCGCCGCTTCTGTAAAAAGCTACCTTGCTGCCAAGGGTCTGATTGCCGACAAAACCTCCGTGCAAAACTGGGGCGAACGAAAATCCGACAGCCCCACCGAGCTCGGCAGGCAAAAAAGCCGCCGGGTAGACGTGGCAGTCAACGCCTTCTTTTTCAACGACTTCGATGCGTTACGGGATCGGCTTTCGGCCAACACGCAACAAGTATTGAAAATTCAGGCCGATCAGGAACAAACAGTTACTGCCGCTAAAGGAACCTTCGTAATAGTACCCGCCAACGCCTTTGTTTTTGAGGATGGCACTGCGCCGACCGGCGAGGTGGATATTTTGGTGCAAGAGGCTTATGACCCCTCAGATTTTATACTTCACAACCTCACGACGCTGAGCAAAGGCCGTATTTTGCAGACAGGCGGCATGGTGAGCATCACGGCCATGTCGGGTGGTCGCGAGCTTCAATTGGCCGAGGGAACCTCGCTCACAGTATCCGTTCCGAACGGCGGTAATTTCGATCCCACTATGGAGTTGTTTTACGCCCAACCTGTGGCAAACGGAGGCGTGGATTGGAAACCCGCCGGGCAGAAGTTCCGCCAGACATTGCGGCCAACCCGGATAGAATTGACCATCGCCCCTGCCTTGGGCAATCGTATTGCTTCCATCAAAGTGCCGGAATACCCAAAACCAAGTTTGCCCGTTTTCAAAGGTCAAATGCCACCCGAGCCCAAAATGCCTGTGGCACCATACAAACCCCAGGCGCCCAAAAAGCCCGAATGGGTAGAGGTGCAAAAAATATTTGCCGGAGGTGGCGAGGCCTCGCGCCTAAGCCGTAAAGAATTGAAAAAAGCCCAGAAATATTTTGGCGAACAAACAGAACGCTACGAGCGCGATTCAGCCAAGTACGTTCAACTCAGCGAGCGCTATCGGCGCAATTTGGAAGGCTACGAAAAAGCCAAAACCCGGTTTGCAAATGAGCACCGCAATTGGGAATATGAACTTTATGACCGCCTAACGGCCATCACACAGTATCAACGAGAAATGAAGCTTCATTTTTATGCTCAAGCATTGGACAAAGCCCTAAAAGTCAGAGCCAAAACCATCCAAAAATATGCAACCTATAGCGACCTGTACTGGCAAGTGGAGTGCGCGGCAGACAAAATCACCAACATCCTAATGACTAAAAACGGCCTTGCCGAAATCAATCAAGGAAGAGGGAGGACACGAGGCGAATCGCAGGTGGGCGCGAAATTGTTTGAAGGTATTATCGGGACAAAGGTCATTGATACTTACAAAGATTATGGCCACGCAGTTTGGCTTACAAGGACCACAGACACGAGCAGCCGTGTCATCCGTCGTATGCTTGAGGCCACAGGGATAAAGGTCATATCCGACAGCCTCAGAGCTGAGATGGGGGAAAAAACTTTGCTTACATCAATATCGCCGGAACAGAGGAATGATGCCTTGCAAGGATATGTGGCTTCAGTCACTCAACTCGGCTGGATCAACTGCGACAGGTTCTATAACGACCCCGCTGTCAAGATGGAAGTGCAGGTATATGAAGCGGAAGAAGTAACGCTTTACGCCGTTTGCAAAGACATCAAAGCAATGTTGCCCTTCTATCGGAATTCAGAAGGGACCTACGTCGTCAACGGTTTGCCAAAAGGCAAAACCATCACCGTCGTTGCCATCAAAATCAAAGACGGTATGCCGCAATATGCGCAGCAAGACATGAAGGTGGGCGACACCGCATTGTCCAGAATGACTTACCGCAGCCTTCCTTTGCGCGATTTGAAAGAGGAACTGAAAAATCTGAATATTTGAGGCAAAGTCAGTTGCCCCGTATTTTGGCAAGCGGGTATGAATAAACACATAGGCACATAGAACACATAGAGCCTTGATTTTCAACAACTATGTGCCCTATGTGCCTATGTGTTTATTTATACATTCTACTAGTTTCATCTTATTTTTACATTTTGCGCCTGCCTGCCGGTAGGCAGGGTTTCTATGATTCTTGACTTGCCAACTATGCTACGAACACTTTTGCTCCTTGCCCTACCGCTTTCGCTACCCGCCCAAAATCCCGGCAAAAGCGACCTCCTCCTGTTTTCGCTCACCAAGACCGCTGATAGCACCTGGCGTCCCGATGCACCGAGGTTTCTCTCGGCCTTCAATCGGGGCGGCTACAACAACCAGCCCAACTTCTTCGGCAACAACGAGTTGTGGATTACCGCGCAATTCCCCAAGGATACCACGCAAACGGATATCGTTGCCCTATACCTGCTGCTGAGAACGCAAACGCGGGTGACGGCCACGCCAACCACGGCTGAATATTCACCTACCCCCATGCCGGGAGGCAAACGCTTTTCGGCCGTGCGCGTGGAGGAAGACGGCAACCAGCGCCTATGGTCTTTTCCGCTTGACCGCTCCGACAATGGCAGGCCCGAATTCCCCAAAATCTACAACGTGGGCTATCACTGCTGGCTGCGCGACACCCTTGTGGCATTTTTCATAGTGGGGGACAACGACCAACCCCACACACTCCAAATCGCAGGCACCAAAGGCCAGAAGCTACAGCGCATAGCCTCCAACATCGGGCGGTGCCTGTTGAAAAGGCCAGATGGCAAACTGCTTTTTGTACAAAAAGCGACCGAGCAAACCTGGTTTCTAAAAACTTGGGACCCGAAAACCAACGCACAGGAAATCGTGCTGAAAATGCCCGTTGGCAGCGAAGACTTTGCTCTTTTGCCCGATGGAACCCTGTTATGCGGGAGCAACGCAAAACTTTTCCAATACAAAGCCTCCAGGGATGCCGACTGGAAAGAAGTGGCGGATTTGGGCAAATACGGCGTGAAAAAAATAACCCGTTTAGCCACCAGCAAGGATGGGAAATTGGTGGTGGTAGTGCAGTGAACTTGTCAACCCAATACGGGTATGTTTCACGCAGATGTTACACAGATGTGTGCCCCACTAGTAGCATGTTCATCGCCTCAAATAAGCCTTCGTCCGTGCCTGTGCGTTCTCGCGCACATTCAGGTAATACAAGTTCAAATCGCCGACGTGGTAGTTTTTACGCTGGAACAGGATGCTGCCTTTGAACTTCGGCTTGCGGGCCAAAAGAAACCCCTTACAGACCTCAGCATCTGCAACTTGCGGATAAATCCTTGCGAAAGGTCTTATCACCCCACCGCGGTTGAGCGATTTGTCGGCGTACACTTTTTCGGTAGTCGTCCAATTGAGTGGGTTAGTGCAGATCACGTCCGGTTGGGAGGCACGCCGCAGACCAGAATTGCGCTCCCAGGTGCGCCAGGAGCAAAAGCAGTCGGTTTGTTCGGGGCTTTGGCAAGGCTTGAGCGTTTTGTAAAAACCGGCTTTTACAGGCCAGCCCACGATGTAAGCGGCTACGAGTTGCGATTCCAGAGGTGTTCCTTCTATCATTTCCTTGATCAAATACATCGCGTGTCTGGCACCTTGACTGTGCCCGGCAATGATGAATGGTCGGCCATTGTTCCAATGTTTCAGGTAATAGGCAAAGGCGGCCTTGGTGTCGGCATAAGCGAGGTCAAGGGCCTGACGTGCCGCTGCCGTGTCTTTTTTCGTAAAGAAAACGTGCAAATGCGCTTGACGATAGCGCGGTGCGAACACCCGGCCTGCCCCATTGAAAATGGAGGCCTGAAATTGGATGGTGCCTTTATCGGTTTTCAGATTTGTTTTTTTGTCTAAAACACTGGCATTCCAGTCGCGTTGATATCTGTTGTACAGGATGCCGCCCGTGTAAGTGGTTGGATACAAAAAAATAACATCCACCGGGGCATCCTTTTGGAGGTCAGGCAAATCAGGGGAGGGCGAAAGATCCGCCCGGTCAGGTTTGTCAGGGTGAGCAGCCCAACTTTCGAGATTCGAATAGTCGGGTGAAGGGGGCACCTTAGCCGCATCAAAGGCCTTTTTAGGGTGTGTTACACAAGAAGACAGGCCGACAATTGCAGCCAAGAGAAATAGGGGAGTTTTGTTGGTCATCTGAAAAGAAAGTTTGAAGTCCGAAACTTACGGGAGAATCTCCGGTTTAGATTCCTTTTCGCCCCAAAAGCTCATTTACCCGTACGTTTGCAGCCCCAAAAAAAGCGTTGTGGAACGCGGATGACACGGATTAGACACGGATTTTAACCTATTAGGATATCTAATCCGTGTCTAATCCGTGTCATCCGTGTTCCACAACGCTTAACCAGGCGCGTTAAATGCTCATTCATGCAAATCCTCTTCGAAGATCACGATCTCCTGATAATCAACAAGCCCTCCGGACTTTCATCCGAAAGCGGCACGGCTCGCCACCCATCGGCAGAAAAAGAGGCATTGGAAATGCTCCGCCAAAAAGTGCTGGGCAACTTGGAGGGCATGAACATGAAAATCAGCCCTTACCTCCGGGCCGTCCACCGACTCGACCGGGCTTCGAGCGGGGTGCTTGTACTGTCCAAATCAAAGACCATGCTCACGGAATTGATGAATCAATTCGAGCGTCGCGAAGTCGAAAAAACCTATCAGGCTTGGGTGGAAAAAGCCCCGCCCGCCGAATCAGGCATTCTCTCCCACTGGTTGAAACGCGACGAAACTGGCAAGCGGGCGCTTGTATTCGACCGTGCAGTGCCAGATACCCAGCCCTGCGAATCGGAGTACAAATTGCTGGAAAAACGAGGTGAGCAAGCGCTGTTGGAAATCAGACCACGCACAGGGAGGTTCCACCAAATTCGTGCACAACTCGCGCACATTGGCTGCCCAATCGTGGGTGATGTGCTGTATGGCGGCAAATTTTGGCGCGAACACGAAATCAAACTCCACGCCCAGCGTTTGACATTCAAGCACCCCCGCACCGATGCGCCAATGGTCATTGAGGCGCCTTGGGAATAAATAACTTAAACGCTGTCCATGCGCTACTTTCTTTTCCTCCTTTTCCCCAGCGTCTTGTTTTCTCAAACGGAGAATCAAATCCTCGACTCGGATATTTGCACCGTGCAGTTGTTCGTGGCGGGTTCGGCACTATCGCTGCCTATCGTAAATTTACAAACAGGCCTGCATATATTAGTGCTCGATTTTGATCATATCGGCGATCAACTCAAAGATTACAAGTACTCACTGACCCACTGCAACAGCGATTGGCAGCCTTCAGAACTTGCTGATAACGAATACATTGACGGATTTACGGAAGACCGCATTACCTCGGTAACCAACTCCTTCAACACGCTGACGCAGTATACTCATTATACCTTAGCCCTGCCCAATCGAAATATGCGCTGGGTGCGTTCGGGCAACTATTTGCTCAAAGTTTTTGACGCCGACGACGAGGACGAACTAGTGCTGGTGCGGCGTTTTATGGTGGTAGAACCCTTGTGGCGTATTGAGGCGGAATTTGTGCGTACTGCCCAAGTGGACAAACTGGACACGCACCACGAAATAGATTTTACCGTTGTGCCCAAATCCGTCCGAATCTCCATGCCACAAAACGATGTGAAAGCTTTTGTGCTGCAAAATGGTCGTTGGGACAATGCCCTCGGTCCGCTCAAGCCCTACATCACACGAGGCGACAATCTGGTGTTTGACTATCAGGATCAGATCATTTTCCCGGCGGGAAAGGAGTTCCGTTTTTTTGATATTCGTTCTTTTGATTACCGGGGGGAATCCGTGAAAAACATTGTAGACAAGCCCACATATTATGAAGTAACCCTCAGGCCCGATGAATCGCGTTTTGACCGCCCGGTTATTTTTCGGCCCGATGCCGATGGGCGTTTTGTCATTGACAATCTGAACGCCAACCAGACTTTATTGCAATGCGATTATGGAACGGTGCTTTTTTCTATCAAGCAAAACCTTCCCCTCGACGATTCGGACGTGTATGTGTTTGGAGAACTTAGCGACTGGCAACTCAAACCAGAATTCAAAATGCAATACGACGAGACTGCCCAGGTTTATTGGTGCGACACCTGGCTCAAGCAAGGCCACTACGATTATCAATATGTGGTGATAGACCGAAAAACTGGCAAGCCTGACCTGAACGGGTTCGAAGGAAACTGGTACGCCACAGGCAACCAATACACGATTCTTGTCTACTTCCGGCCTTTTGGGGCGCGTTTTGACCGCTTGATGGGTGCAGTGACGCTGAACAGTGCGCGGAGGTAGCAGTGCCAATAGGTGAGTGCGTCAGCAACGGCAGAAAATGTCGTGTTTGAAGTGACACTTTTTTAAAAAGTGTCACTTCTTTACCAGCTTCCCAGCGAACACGTTGGCGCCCGCCCCGTTCCGCACCTTAACCACATAATTCCCGCTCGGCAATCCCTGCAGCTCGAGTTGACAACTGGCAGATGAAAACGCTTTTGACCGTATCACCCGTCCCGAAGCGTCGGATATTTCCACCCAATAGCCATTCGCAGATTCAGGTACCACCACCTTCACCCAATCCACCGCAGGATTCGGATATATCATCAAGGCCCGCCCTTCGGCTTCGCCCGTGCCGACGAACATTGAGTCCACCACCACTTCCACCACGGCTTCGCAGCCGTTCTTGTCCGTCACCGTCACGGTATAGTTGCCTGCGCTGAGGCCCGAGATGGCCTGTGCGGTGCTGCCGCCTGGTTCCCAGAGGTACCCGAAAGGGGACGTGCCGCCGGAGATGGTGGTCACCACCGCCGCGCCGTTGGGCGTATTGGGGTTGGTCTGGGCCTGTGTGCCCACTGTTGCCCAAAGCGAGTCGGGCTGGTTCATGGGCGGAAAAGCAAAAGAGGCCGTGCAGCCGAAGGCATCGCTGACGGTCACGGCATAAATGCCCGGGCTTAGCGGTTGGGCGATAGAATCAGTGCCCTGCCAGCCCTGCCAGAGCCAGGAGAATGGGGCTGCACCCGTGGCGGGCGTAGCGGATAGCCAGCCCGTCTCGCCAAAACAAGGGATTGTTTGTCCGTCTACCATGAGGGTGATCATGCCCAGCAGCGCGATGCTGGCCGAGGCCGAATCCTGGCAGCCGTTGGCATCCACCACAGAGAGGTGATAGGTGAGCGGCCCGCCTCCGCCTGCGGCTATGGCGGGTAAATGAGAGAGGTACGATGTGTCCGGTTTACCAGCTGGCAGCCATTGGTAATGATAAGGTGCCGTGCCACTGCTCACGTTCGCCGCGATGCTGCCACCGAGGGTCGTGCCGCACTGTACGTCGGTGGCCACAGGGTTCAGGACGGGCACAGGGGCTTCAGCGATTAAAACCGTGTCCAGAATTTGCCGACCGCTGCCGTCGGTGATGGTATATATGTAGTTTCCGGGGGGCAGGCCGTTGAGTTCGGGGCCGTTGCCTGCGGCGGGCGACCAGTTGTAATCGTATGGTTCACAGCCGAATACCGGGCTCACCGCAATGCTGCCATTGGACGCGCCCACACAGGCAGGATGCACTTCGGGTGTAGCAGCCAGCGCGAAAGCCGGGGCCTCGTAGGCACCGATATCTACCGTGCCGCCTTGTATGCGGGGATTGCCCGCGAGGTCGGTAAGGATGCCTGCGGCGGCAGCGTTGGAGCCCGCGTTGATGAGGGGGGAGCAGGGGAGGAGGGAGTAGTCGCCCGCAGCAGTATCTCGGAACATTGGGTCAAGACCGATAAGGTTTCCAGGGCCACAGGTGATATAGCTCGGGAGGATTGAACAATCTAAATTATTTAGTTGACAAAATGAAATTTGACCAAAATTACTGCTTGAAATACTATAAAAATTAAAAAAACTATTGTTGATTATATCGGGGATTGTCAGATTGGTACAAACTACTGAGTTAGTTGTGCCATCAGTATCAAGAAGCCGATAATTGTTTGTTTTACGGATAAATGTACAGTTTCCGCATCGGAAATCTAAATTATTTGAGAGGTAGAATAATGTACTTGCATTTTTATTTTCTTCAAAAAGACAATTTGAGAGTTTGAATGAAGTATCGTTTATTTTCCCAATAAAAATGCATGTATTCATTCGAAAAGCAACACCCAGAACCTCTGTACTTGAAATGCCATCCTGATTTTGACCTAATAATGTTGAGCCTGTGTTTCTAACGAACTGGATGTTTTTAATCAATAATCTTGCATCAAGCCAAGCGAAAAAGACTATTAGGGTTTGCGAGAAGTTCTCCTCAAACCTTGAATTGCTCAATGTAACGACCGATTGGGGGGTACCCAGTTGGTCGGCATAAATCGTGGAGGAATTCATCGATCCCACAGAAATATTTTTGACAAATGTGCAACTGTCTATCAACATGTTCCCCTCAAAGTAGTTTCCATTGGTAAAGATGTTGATCGCAGCCCCTTTTTTGGCAGTATTAACCTCAAATTCCGTGTTCCGTAAATACAGGCCGCTTTTGCCCGCTTTTCCGGTGCCAAAATGCGCTCCGCCTCCTTCTAAAAGCGCCGTATTGTGAACAAAGGAACACCCCTGCAAGCTTATCTTGTTGGCCCCCTGTGAGTCCAAAAAGTAAAGCCCGCCGCCACGCTGCCCCGCCGAATTTTGGCTGAAAGTACAGTCCTCAAAGTCTGCCCCCCGCTCCTTCCAACTGCCCCCGAACCGGGCCAGTCCACCACCATTGCCAAGCGAATGGTTTTCGTCGAAATGGCAGTTCACAAAACGCGGCATCATATTGCCGTCCGGTTGGCCGTTAAGCATGACCCCGCCTCCATAGATATATGCGGTATTTTGCCAGAAACGACAATTTTGAACGCTGGGAAATGCGTCCCAACTGCCCGATTCGATGTACAGTCCGCCGCCGCACACCAGACGGTCACGGGCGCTTCCCGAAGCAGGGAGGTCGTCGGCCACGCCATAACAAATCGTAAAGCCGTCCATAAGGGTGGTAGAGTCAGGCTGGAAAAGGTATACTACATTGTGGGAGTTGTCCGTGCTGTCACCAGGTATGCCAATGTCGCCACTTAAGAAAGTAACGTGAGACGCCCAATCCCGCTGACCCAAGGAAGTTTCGTTTCCCGCAAAACCTCCATAAAGTTGCACCCCGCTCTTTGGTTCGAAAGAAACGGACCGATCGGTTGATTGCGTAGGGCGGTAGATGCCTTCAGCCACCCACACCTCGTCGCCAGATTGGGCAATTTGAAGGGCGCTTTGAAAGTCCGTGAAGGCGTCGCCCCAGGTTTGGCCGTTGTTAGCGCCGAGGGCGGACGCATTGACGTAAAGTCGGGTTTGGGCATTTGAGACAAGCGCGAGGCCAAATATAGCTGTTAAAAGGATTACGATATTTTTCATGAGCAGATGGTAGAAAAGAAGTGAACAGGGGATATATCGTGCACGATAAAGTGCCCGCCCTACAGCTGCAAGCCGCAGGGCGGGCAAAAGGCTACTGCTTTATCAAATGCCCCTGTGCCTGGAGGCTTTGGGTATATACCTTCCAGATGTAGACACCTGTCGGCAGTTGGGTGGCCTCAGGCAGAGGAATATCCTGATGGCCTTCCTGCAGCATCAGCTCGCGCAAAAAAATCCTGCGGCCAAAAGCGTCATATAGGGCGATGCGGCATTTTTCCGCCTTGAGGGACTGTACCTCAAGCGTAACGTCTCCAAGCGTGGGGTTGGGACGGAGAGAAGCTCTAAGGCTTGGGCTTGCATCAGCATGCTCGTCGCGCTTTATGGAACTTGGCGTGTGCCCCACTATCCATTCGGTGCCATCGGGGGCCCAGGCAGCGCAGGCCAGCAACTGATCGTCCAGCCAAAGCGGGAGCCCTCCACCCGGCAGTTCCCCTAAAACTTTGAAGTTCAGGTAGAACAGTACAGTGCCCGGCTGGATTTTTTCCGGCAACTCTGTCATGGGTATCCAGAGTGTCCGAATTTCCCCCTCGCCTGCCTTGAGCAGGTTGAAGTTGTCCGGCAAATAACTTTCGATATCCCCCCTCGAAGGGCCAATCAGTTGCAATTTGGCCGGGTCGAAGCGCAGCCCCAACTGGACGGCCTCCATGGGCGCGCTGCCGGAATAGGTGACCGGTACTGTGAGTACCCCACCGGGTGCTGTGCGCATATTGGGCCAGGACAAGTGGGTATTGGGCCGTTGAGAGGGGCGGTTGCCCACAGCGGTATTGTTCACGTCGCCCACTTTGACCCCGATAAAGTCTATTCTAGTGGCCGGCGGAGCAATGCAGTTGATTCCTTCCGGAAATGCTGTTTGAAATGGGTTGCTCGGGTTAGGGAAAACAAAGCTCGAGTCTACAAATCGCCAAGATGTGTTGTTCGGAAATTTGGTATTTAGGCCTAGAATCAGTTTGCGGATCTCCACAATGTCGAAAGTGGTGATGGAACCACTCTTGTTTGCATCGGCGGCGATCATCTTGTAGGGGCTGTTCAAAGTCTCTATGCCAAGAATGTGCTTGCTGATAAGCACGAGGTCGTAGGTGGTCACGCCGTTGAGCGGGTTGTCGTCTTTTTCAGGGATCAATTTCAGCCGGTTGCAAGTGGTGCAGACACTACAAAACCCGTACCCCCCTACACTATCTGTCAAAGTTGAAGCCAAAGCGCAGGACAAAGTGCATGACACATTTGGGCAAGCTGCCATTCCTGCTATGGAATCTTGTGCTGCCCCATTTAATTTCATTTTGACCCCTTCTACGCCCTTTCCCATTTCTGTGAGTACTGTCCCGCTCACCTTCGGGCCGCATATAGGGAAGCCTGCAACAGGGTCAATCCCTGGGATACATGGATTATTGCTATTTAAATAGGTGACCTTCAGCTTCTTGACCTTCACATTGTCAATACAACCGTTCTGCGCCATGTTGAATTTTATCTCCATCCACGCAAAGTCATCCAAACGGAATAGTGGAGCACCATTGTCCGGGGTTTCGTAACAATACTTGAAGGTTTTTCCGATGGTATCAAAGCAAGTTTTGGACGGCGAGGTGCCAAAACACCCCCTTGTGGCACAGTTGATGCTCCCTGACGGCCATGTGGTGTCGTAATTGACCCCCGAGATAGATATACCCGGAGATGCCCAGGAAAAATCCAATTCAAACTCCAATTTCTTGATCCTCAAAGCCGCAGGTGGAGTACTGCTGCGAAGCCCTACTTTGACCAACAGTTCGTCGCAGCCCGCACTGCTGCCCTCTATCTTAAACCGGACACTCGAATCCGAGCAGGTTGAGTCTCCATCAATATCGACACTGGGCGTGGCTCCGCTCGTTTGAAGGGTTGTACAGGCATTGGTAGTCCTGATCCGGGATTTTGTGCCCGCGCTTTGAAATGAAAGGCCGGCAAACCAACCCAGGTTGCTCAACTCTGGAGGGCCAATCTTGATGATACTCAGGGTGTCCATGCCGCCGGGCGCTAAGCTCAGGCCCGATGGTGAAATAAGGTAATGCATGTATTTTATGTTATGACCGTTCATGGGGTCAACACCGCCTGAATATTCTCTAGGCGTCGCCCCTGAATAGCTGAACGGCTCGGTCATTTGAAAAAGCGAAGCTTTCAGTAAGAACTCCAGGCGGGTGACCGTCAAGTTTAAGGTTGTTGATGTGTTTTTTATACGAACCGGAAAAAACCTGCCCCCAAAGCCATCTGTCACTGCTGGCAGCAACTCTGCGAGGATACTATCATTTTGCGTCCCGTTAAAGAGCCGGGGTAGGCCAACCTGTAAGGGGAATGTCCCGTTCCTGCCGGTGTTCGTATTGACGACGGGGATGGGGGCGCAAACCGAAACAGGAGATTTTGGCTCGTACTTGTTGTGGGCGTCAAACTCAAACTGCAACGTCTCGCCAGGATAGGCGTTCACCACAACCGTGAACAGTTCGACAAAAAGGCACCTATCCGTCGGTGAAGGGCCACACTGGGCTGTGGACGGAGGAGATGATTCCGCAAACCTGATCACATTGCTGGTATTGCCAGGCCCGGTAGAGCCGCAGTCAGAGCTTCCCGCTGCGAGATTGGCAAAACTAATGGAAACCATACTGTCCGTTGGGCTAAAGATCACTTTGTCGCCCAAGGTATCGGCGTAGTTGTACCAAGATGCCCCGGCCCCGCCTTCAAAGCAACTCTGCGTGGACACACTATCAATATGGGAGTACTGTGGTGTGCTGTTTCGCTTCAACTTTACGGCCACGTCCAACATCTTGTAGTCCAGATTGAACGGATCGTAGGGAAAGTTTGGATTGGCGATGCTTTTGTGACTACGCAGGTACACCTTGTAAGATAGTTGGCGGAACTTGTCAGTGCAGGGCGGTGAAGAACTTGGGCAGGAGGTGGACACGTTCGTGTCCTGCCGCACGATCTCCAGTTTGAGGTCGCCGCAAGAGAGGGCCGTGCATTCCTGCCCGTTAGCAGTGGTTGAAAACAAGGCGGACATTAAAGAAACGAGCAATACAATCGCTGCCCCCCCCCCCATTCGCCCAAAAGAATCTTTTGTTAAACATGGTTGTACGGTTTTAGAATTTGAAGAAAAATTGGTTTCACTCATTGTAACAGATGTTGCAATGGTTTTAGAAAAGTAGAGAAAATTTTGCCCACCTTGGCTTCGGGCAAGACACAAGCAGTGCAGTGCAGCGCAGCGCGCCACACGAGGAAACACAGTAGTGTTAAATGCTAACGGAAAAGCCTTGGACGTTGGAAAAGCCTTTCTCGAAAATCTTTGATTAGATCGTAAAACACAGATGAGCGTCGGTTCGGATGAACGTTGAAGCGCTGGGCGCGCGACAGGGTTCTTTTCGGTTCGTGGTCAATTTGTGAGAAAGCCTCCTACGGCAAGCCTACGGCGGCTAAATCGGGTATACACTAGGTCTTTTTAACCTTTAAAGGATATGTTATTTTGCCAAAGCATTGCAAAGATAACCAAGCAAGGGTAAGCACCAAGCCTTGTGCAGGAAAATTAACCTGTGTGTCAAGTTTTGACATGACCCTCTTAAGCCAAATAAAAACGATCCGTCATCCAATATCTATGAAAAAAACAGGCAGCAACCGGCTTAAA
Organism: Saprospiraceae bacterium; assembly: GCA_031373015.1. Classification (GTDB taxonomy): domain Bacteria; phylum Bacteroidota; class Bacteroidia; order Chitinophagales; family Saprospiraceae; genus M3007. The sequence continues at coordinate 1,181 of JANMME010000378.1, read as the reverse complement.
ACAAGCAACCATCCTCCCCTCCCCGAGTGTCATCCGAACGCAGTGAGGGATCAGCTTATGCAAATGACAAAATTGCCCACTCTGCGCTTGGCCAGTTCCCTCCCTAAACAGTCGGGATGACACTCAGGAAGGGGATGATGCGTTCTTTTTTCATTGCCCAATAGACCAGTAAAATAAAAAACCCTGCCTACCGGCAGGCAGACAGGAAGCGAGTGTCCCGTTTACCTGCCTGCCGGTAAGCAGGGTTTTACATTTTTCCGATTAAATAGCGCCCGCCCGTTTTGCCTTCTCCCAAATCACACTCTGCCGCCCCCGCAGCAGCCGCACAAATCCCGCGTACATCGCCCAGTTCATCAGGCAAAAATAGTAGGGCACGAATAGGGCTTTTACCTTCAATTTCCGTTGTTCCAGAAACCAGCCTGCCAGTGCGGCGAGGTAAAAAATGATTTGCCCTAGCAGTAAGATTTGATACAAGAAAGTGCCTTGAATGGCGAGCGAAATATTGATGGCCAATAAAATGGGCAACAAGAGCGGCGCCAGCGTCCAGCGCAGCACCCGGTGCGAAATATATTGGAAACTCAACACGCCATAGCGCAGGGGGTTGAGGAGTGGGGTAAGTCGCCACACCGCTTGCAAGCCTCCGGCAGCGATGCGGACCTTGCGTTTCATTTCTTCTGCTACCGAGGCGGAAGAGGCTTCGGCTGCCCAGGCGCCCGGCTCGTATTGCACCCTCCAGCCGCGCTGTGCGATGCGCATGGTGAGATGGAAATCCTCCACGAGGGTATCGGGCGGCACGGGTTCATAGCATTCGGTGCGAAAGGCAAAGAGCTCGCCTGCTGCGCCAACGACAGACCAAAGTTCGGCATCCCACTTTTTTAAAAGGCTCTCGTATTTCCAGTAAATGCCCTCGCCTGCGCTGCTCGCATCGTCTTTTTCGGCCATTGAAATGCGTTTTTCTCCGGCTACCGCGCCCACTTGCGGGTCGGCGAAATGGCGTACCAGCCGGCGCAGCGCCTCGGCGTTCACAAGGGTATTGGCATCTGTGCTGACTACGATGGGGCTTTTTATTTGCTCCATGGCACGCTGAAAAGCAGCGATTTTGCCGCGCCGCTCGGGCTGGTGGAGCAGTTGCCAGCGCAGTCCGGGGGGATAGGGGTACCTGCGCACCAGTTCAGCGGTTC
>JANMME010000232.1:0-3838 GCA_031373015.1 Saprospiraceae bacterium | reverse complement strand
TGTTGGAGACTGGGCTATCGCCACAGGTATTCAGCGTGTTGCTGACAGTGGCTGTGTAAGACCCTTCTACAGATGCATTTATGCTAAGGCCGGTCTCGCCATTTGACCATTTCACGGCGCAGGTCGGGCAAACATTTTCTGCCGTGAGTATCACCGATTCACCCGGGCAGAGCGTCGTTGGCCCGGCAGCAGAAACGATGGGCGCAGCGGGTGCTGTATTTACGACACCGGTCACGGGCACCCGGTCGCTTTCACAAGCATCTACGCTTTCTACCTCCATGTCGTACAGATAGTAGTAGTAGCCCTGTCCGCCCGAGGAGCCTTTGATCTGCATCACCCCAGGGAGGGAATAGGGGTAACTGACACCAGAACTGTTTCGGAACAGGTTTGCAGGGCTTATGCAGGTGAGTCGCAGGTCATTGCCTTGGGGAATGTCCATATCCAAGGTAATACGTTGTTCCCCATCATCAATAAAGACTGTTTTTTGGAGCAACACCGTCCCACTGGCATTGCGCAATTGGAAGGTCCGGTCGGCGGCGCCGGAGGCATATACGGTCGCGGATTTCAAAAGGAAAGGTTTAATTGCATCCAGATATATCAAACGATCTCCGGCATGGTTGGCCCCATCCCCGATGTCATTGGCAATCGGCCCTACACGCCCCGTTGTGACGTAGTCTGTGCTGGCTGTGGCGTAGAATGTGGTGGTTTGGGAAATGTTTGTCTTGAACGTTTCGCCGTTAAACAGCGGCGCATTGTCGGCGGCTGATGCGTACCAATGGATATGGTCGCCAGGTTTCCCGATCGCTTCTAGGGTTATTTCTCCGGGCTCGCAACGATCGGCATCTAATACGAAAGGCACAGAGGGCCTAAACAGGTAAATGGTATCCAAGGCTTCGACGATGCTTTCGCCTATGCTGTTGGAAGATTTCAACCGGACAACGTACGCGCCGCTACCATTGAATGTCACGGTAGGATGTTGCAGGGTAGAAGTGGCCGGCGTACCGCCTTCGAAGGTCCATGCCCAAGCTGTAGGGCTATAGAGTGATTCGTCAGTGAAGTTGACCGTCAGCGTTCCGCAAGCTTCGTGCTTATCGGCGCTGAAAGCCGCCAAGGGAGCCAGTGGCTTGTACAATTGCGATTCCCACAATCCCCGGCCATAACTGCCCGCGAAAATGGTATTGGACAAATAATTGATCTCCAGTTCATAAACACGAGCATTGGGCAGTCCGTCGAAAAAGCCTACCCACTGGCCACCCAGGTCGTCGTTGGTGTAAGATACAAAGCCAAAACCGCCGACGTAAATGCCGTTTTTGCCTGTATTTTCCCAGGTCGCGCAGTACTTGGCACCGGAGGGCAGGCCTGCGCCAATGGTGGTCCATGTAGCGCCTGCATCCATAGAATGATAAACATTGGAGGAGGTGACAACCACCAATCGCTGCGGGTTCTGCGGGTGAACGGCAATGTAACTGATGCTATTCGTGCCCCAGCCGCTGGCGGTAGTCGTCCAAGTAGTGCCGCCGTTTGCTGTAGTGAACAAGGAGGAACCGCGCGCCAGGTAAATCCGCTGGTTGTCGGAGGGCGCGAGTTTCATCTGACTCATGTTCCCGTTGTCGAAAGTGGAGATTTGCTCCCAACTGTCGCCGCTGTCGGTGCTTTTCCATACATCCGCAAAGGCGACGTAAATCGTTGTGGACACTTGCGGATCTTGCTCGAAGGGCGTTACCCAAGCCCCGTCGGTGTCTAATGGTTTTGAAATATCGCTACGGGATGAACCTTGGTTTGTGGATCGGTACATAGAGCCGTACTGGGAGGTGCCGTACAGGATGTTGGCGTTGTTCCAGTCTACGAAGGTCTCCATGCCATCGGCGCCGAGCCAGTCTAAAAAGGCCCTGTTTGCGCCGCGCATTACCATGGTACCATTGTCTTGCGATCCGCCTGTGACCACATTTGGATTGGATTTTGAAACACCGATTTTGTACAACTCCTTAATGCTTAACCCCGAAGAATGATCCTCAAAAGAGGCTGCCTCATCGGTACTTATGAAGAATCCGCCATCGGTGCCTACTAAGAGATTATTCCCGGCAAATTTCAAAATATCAATGTCCGCATGGTTGTACCCAACGCCCAGCACGGCGGCAGTACCGGGCACCCAATAGGAACTAAGTTCAAAAGAGACCCCGCCGTTGATTGATTTCCAGGTGTGAACGCCTCCAATATGTACCTGGTTTGCATTCAGTGGATGGACGGCTATGTCCATGTTGCGCGGCGCCTGTCCTTTGTCATCGTCGCCTATTTCACTGTATCCCAAATAATTGATCGTGTCTCCGGCAATGAGTTTGTTGTAGGAAGCGCCACTATCGTTTGACTTGTAAAAGCCGCCAAATTTCCCGCCTTGGGCTTCTAAAACATAGACAACATTGGGATTAGCGGGCGAGACCCCCATCCTTTTGTAGTTGTTATTGGCCGTTCCAAAGCCCCCAATTTGACTGAACGAGCTGCCTCCATTGGTAGAGCGATAGACTGAAATTCCGGAAAAATAAATCGTATTCGGGTCACCCGGTTTGAATTCTACGTCATAACCTACCATCCCGCTTACCCCGGCAACAGCGGTCCAAGTGCTCCCTTTATTCGTAGAGCGAAACAAGCCGTTTGATTCGGACACGGCATATACAATGTCAGGGTCAGTAGGGTGGTATTGAATGCGGCTGACTTTGCCGCCACCGGTTAGATTACCCGTTGTAGTCCAGCTTGCGCCACCATCCAGGGATCGGAATATCTTGCCGCCGGTGCTTCCCCAGAGGTATTGTTGGTTATTATAGGGGGAAATTTCGAGGGCATAAACATCAATGGAGGAGAATTCATCCGAGATGGGCGTCCATGAATTCCCTCCTGTGGTAGATTTCCAAACGCCTCCGGTGGGGCTACCGACAATCAGATGATTTAAATTATTTACGTCAATTCCAATAGAAGTAATACGCCCCAGACCGGGGCTCCAGCTGGAAGAAGCGATCGAATAGGTAGGGCCGAGCTGCTTCCAGTCGCCCCCAAAGCCGCTGGATTGGCTGCGTTGCTGTCGTTCGGCACGGCGGTAATCGCGGGCACGCTTTGCTAATTCGAAATTGGGAATTTTGACGCCGGTGTCGTCCAATTCCATCAGGGCAACGTACTCCCAGCGCTTGAACGGTTTGTATCCGCTTCCTTGCCCGCGCCCAACTACGTCAAAGTAGGCCTCTGCCTCTTTTTGGATTGCTGCGAGGGGGTAGGTTCCCGAGTCAATCATTTCGAGGTATCTTTGAGCAAAGCTGGAAAAATGGAGGAGTGTCAATCCGAGTACTGTGAGTAAGCGAAGCCGCATAACGATTGTTTTTAAGTAGTGAGTAAGCACCCTCCTTCGCGCTACGCGCTTCGGCGGGTAAAAAGGCGCATAACGATTGTTTTTAGTAGTAAAATAAGCCTCAAACAAAGATACAGCGTTGGCGCTAATTGTCGCCCGGCTAATTGCATGTTTGTTATTTTTGAACAATCGGCGACATATCGTTTAATGTGGCAAATTGACAGAGAAAAATGGCCCAACTTGGGGCGTATATTTTGCCCAGAAATGGCTCATCCCTTTAGTACGTCCCAGCGGGACGGAATCTTGGTAGAAATTGTTAATTTCGAGGGTTGGCGTGCCGTAGGTAACTATTGGTTCGAGCCATCTCGAACCCAAAAATCTTTTTGTCTTCAAGCAGATTCACTTTTTTAAAAAAAAAATGGAATTTTGCTTGGTGGCGCACACAGCACCTATTTATTCAAAATCACCCAGAACGGGCGGCTGGTGGGGAACGGGAAGTTGATG
>JANMME010000092.1:0-4000 GCA_031373015.1 Saprospiraceae bacterium | reverse complement strand
GGCAGTTGGGACTGGTTCAGAGTCACGGATTCGGTGCCCGCTTGTTCGCCCAAGGTTACAGGGCTGAGGCCTGCGCCATTCCCCGTGCCCACTGGGATGCGGCTGCGCAGGTCGGGCAAAGCAAACGTGGTTTGGCCGTCGCCACCGTAAGTGGTGCCGAGCAGGGCGAAGAGCGCGTCGTACTGGTTGATCGGAAGCAACTGACCTTGGCAGAACATCCAAGCTCGAGGGGCAAAATTCCCCGCGAACATCATAATGGTCGCTAATGTACCGTCCATAATATAAAGGATTGTTTAAGTGGTGAAAAGTGCTGAAGAAAAAAATTGTGGCGTTTGTCTGGGATGCTTGGAATTAAGTGCTAAGAAACAAGTTTGTTAGTTACGCGAAGGAAATATTCCGTACAGACAAATCACAAAGTTCAAGCCGAGGTATGGCTGTTGGATGTTTACAGGAGCATTGGAGCCTGTTATTCCGGTAGGCTGTTCGCTCACTCCCCCAAGCGATCCATTTGGGCCGGTGCTGTAGCTGTTTGTGCCGGCAAGTATGTTGTTTGGCCCTTCGTCCGTATTCGGCGCGGCGCTCGTGGCTGCGAGGGTTGCGGTAGCGGGGTGCGTGTGCGCTGCCAGATTTGAAATGGTGAGCGTCACGTTTGGGGTGCCGGATTTTTGGCCCAACACGTAGTTAGAGCGGCCAGAGCCTTGCCCCGAGCCGATGGCGGCACGGCCCTGAAAATCGGGCAGTGCAAAGTTTGTTGTGCCGTTGCCCCCGTAGGTGGTGCCCAGCAAGGAAAAAAGGGCTGTATTTGTATTAATAGCCATAAGCTGCCCATTGCAGTATGCCCAGTATTTGGGTGCGAAGTCTGCTGCAAAAAGCATGATGGTTGCTAAAGTGCCTTCCATATTGTTGGATAGTTTTTTAGATGAAAGAAATGTATTTGCCCCAGCGCCTAGTTGCGGGCCGGGTAAACCCCTTGCTGGCAGATCACGAAAGAGATGCACTCGTAGGGCTGCATGATAGAAAAGGGCTGCGAGCCGCCCTGGGGTGCTACCGTGGAGCTGAAGCCGCCGTAGTTGACCGCAGGTGCGGTGCCTGGCGTGGCATAGGTGTCTGCGACGGGCGTGGCCAGGATATTGCCGTTTGGATCTGTGCCCGTGGCAGCGCTGTTGCTGAGCGGGATACTGACAGCACCTGCCGTGTGCGTGTGTGCAGCCATCTGGGCCTGGCTCATCGTGGCAGTTTCAGCATTTTCAGCTTGCCCTAAATCGTAATTAGAAAGTCCGGGGCCTTGGCCTGCGCCCACTACTACCCGCCCTTGCAAATCAGGCAAGCCAAAGGTGACTCGGCCGTCGCCACCGTAGGTGGTGCCGAGGATGGAAAAGAGCGCTGTGTTTGAAGCTATGCTCACAAGTTGCCCGGCACAGTACGCCCAGTTTCTGGGCGCGAAGTTGCCCGCAAACATCATGATGGTTCCTATTGTACCTTCCATATTGAGGGTGAATTTTTTAAAATTGAGTGTTTTAGATAGAAAGACAGGAAGGGCTTAGTTCCTCGACGGGAAGATGCCCTCTACACAAATGACGTAGTTGATGGCTTGGTAGGACTGAATCACAGAGATGGGCTGGGAGTTTCCCGCTGGCCCGACGGTGACATTGGCGCCGCCCAGGTTGGTGCCCGTAGTGCCAGTCGTTGGAAGGTAAAGGGGAGTACTCGTAGCCGCCAAAACGCCAGCTGGGTTTTTGCCCCCGTTGGCGTTTGCAGAAGTCGTGCCTACCGTTGCCGACATGGTGTGGTTGTGGGCAGGCAATTGCGATTGGTTCAGGGTCACAGATTCGATGCCCGCTTGTTCGCCAAGGGTAACAGGGCTGAGGCCAGCACCATTGCCTGCGCCCACTGGGATGCGGCTGCGCAGGTCGGGCAAAGCAAAGGTGGTTTGGCCGTCGCCACCGTAAGTGGTGCCGAGCAGGGAGAAGAGTGCAGGGTTCTCCGCTATAGATTGCAACGCTCCATTGCAGAACATCCAAGATCGGGGGGCGAAGGTTCCCGCGAACATCATAATGGTAGCCATTGTACCTTCCATAATATAAGGATTGTTTTAGTGGTGAAAAGTGTGTGAATAAGTATTGTTTTCTGACGGGCAAGGTATAAGTTTTCAAAGATTCCGAGTTTAAGAAAAATGAGGGTGGCCGATATTCCATCGAGCCACCCTTTGTATTCTTCCTACCGTAAAATCACTTTTTTGCCGCTGGTTGGAGAGCCTGCAATCTATTGAACAAGTTCCCTTGTATAGACCATGCGAAGTCCAACTGCACGGTGTTTTTGAAATAGGGGTCATTCAAGCTCATATATTGATCAGCCATATAGGGTTGGCCACCATTTTCTGCATTGGTAGTGTCTTTGCCGTACACCGCCAAAGCATGGCAACTCATGCAATTGGATTGCACACCATACATGAAATTGGGATCTAATTTATTGGGTGGTACGAAGTCAATTTTACCCAACCCAGGCTCGAGGTATGGATTGTAGCCAATGACCGCAGATACGCCTGTGTTGGTGCCGTTGTAAATCGGCTGGTTGGGGTACACCATGGCGTAAGCGGTGGAAACCGCGTAATGGCTGGCTGCGCCGACCAGCTCTTTTGGGCGGAGGCTGGCTGCCAACTTGTCGCTGGGGAAATAAGGATTGGCCGGGTCGGCAGTCCAGAAAAAGGTTTGCCAGGTCCAGTTGGATATTTCTTTGGTGGCCACATGCATGCATACCAAAATGGCGAGGTCTCCTGCTTTGGCGGGGGCAAGTTCCGAGTGTTCTTGTTGTCTGATGTATGCAGCTGCAGCGGAATCAACCTTGAAATAAATAAAGTCGCTCAGGTTGCAAGTAGCCGCTTTTTTCTGCTCAGGTGTCGGGTTGTTGCCCATGGTGGGGACAATTGTCTTGCCTGCAGGCTGTCCGTTTTTGACATCAATATAGACATAACTATTCCAAGCTGATGAAGGGAAATCTTTCGCAGGGTTGGGAGGGCCAGGCCACGCGGGTATTTCAATAAGTTCATCTGTCTGCTTTCCGACCAAAAAAGTGGGCTTGATGGTAATAGCCGTTTTGGGGAAGGCCGGGATACTCCCGACCCCTCCCTTCAATTTGGCTGCAAGCACTGCGCTATCAAGCAGCTGGTTCTTGGTTGTAAAACATGCGGCCGTCGGGTCATAAGATACTGTGACCCATAGATCCTTTGTTTTATCCACCGCGTTCGTCTCCTTAAGTATAGGGCCGCCATGGCTCAATTGGTGCGGTACTGCAAGTTCTACAGCACCATGCCGCTGGGGGCAATCGGTCGTTTTGCCTTCGGCTATCAATGTCTGAATGTCCGTGATACCAGGCCAAGTTTCGAACACGAGCAATTTTTGGTCCTTATAATGTTCCCCCGAGGGAGCTGTCAACCCTACCCAGATTCCCCAGGCGTGTTTGTAGATGCTTTCCATATCAAAGGGCTTGTCTCCGCGATTCAACCAGCTGAGGATAGTCGCGCTGTCTTCCGGGAATTTGAACCCAGGCACGATGATCGCCAGAGGCTTCGCTGTGATGGCATCGTTTGGGGCCGAAGCCGTGGCCTTCCTCTCTTTGCAGGTGATGAAGAAGGTGGCAAGGCATATCCCCAAAATCGCCATGGGAATTGCTCTGAGTGGTGTAAGTTTCAAGATAAAGATTTTTTGGCCGTGATAATATTCAAAGAATCTTACTGCGGCGGTGAAAAGTTTGGTGCAAAGGTGAAAACCCAAACATTGGCAAACAAGCGCATAAGTGCGTATTTTTCAAAACCCGTAATCCTACTTGCCCAAACCCGTAGAAATACCTGTTTTGAAAAATTTTCATGCGAGTCCATGAAGACGTGAAAACTACTCCCTTATATTTGGAGCGAACAGCATTTTTTCACTCTTAACTTTCAATTCTAAATACAATGGAGCCAAGTCCTTATCTCATCCCTTTGCAAACGGCCGTCAATTGGACC
>JANMME010000088.1:0-4894 GCA_031373015.1 Saprospiraceae bacterium | reverse complement strand
GCAACGGAATTTTACCATTCCAGGATCACGGATTATTATGACGTTTTTGACTATGACACCGTGCAAGTAGGTGGACAACTTGGAATTGTTGAGATTTATAAGGGCAGTGATCAAAAAAAACGCCCCAAAGGCCCGAGCCTCAACCTGAACAACGTGAACGCCGCCTTTGTGGGCGACAACTCCTATTTCGGCATGACCGCCCCATTGCAAGGCTGGCGCTACCGTTTTGGGGTAGAGCAGTATTTCGGCGACTACCAGTTCACAACCTTATTGGCAGACGCCCGGAAGTATTTTTACTTGAAACCCATTACCCTTGCCGTACGCGGCTTGGGTTATTTGCGTTCGGAGAAGTATGAAGACGGGGCCTTTAGTATTGATTATCCGCTGTTTGCAGGTTCGTCTTATTTCGTACGGGGCTATGATCGTGCGGTGTATTCAACGGAGGAAGACCCCTATTTTTTGCAACGGACCATTGGCAGCAAGATCCTCGTGGGCAATTTTGAGGTCCGCTTGCCCTTCACCGGACCGAGGAGGCTTTCGCTGATCAAGTCGAACTTCTTGGTTACGGACTTGAATCTCTTTTTTGACGCAGGTTTGGCGTTTTACGAGTTTGATGAGTTGAAGAAATCTTCGCAATACTATCACGAACCGATCTTTTCAACGGGTGTCTCACTGCGCGTCAATTTGTTTGGCTACCTGGTGCTGGAGCCGTATTTTGCCTTGCCGCTTACGGCGCCTGAAAGCGAAAGGAAATGGCGGTTTGGATTGAATTTTATTCCGGGGTGGTAGATTTACCCACCTTTTAAGCGCATTTTAACCGTCGTTTTATCGGGAAATGATACGGAGGGGAATAGGTTTGGGTGTTTTTTTGAAAAACTTAAACCTCTAACCCTCCGTATTATGTGCCGCTCCAACAAACTTTGGGCTCTAGCCTTGCGCTCCCTCCTGTATCTGGGTACTTTTTCCAATCTCCTGTTTGCCCAGCAGCCGGGGGATGTATTCGACAATCGTGACAACTCGCCGGTCACCAAACAACTTTTCAATATCCTGATGTCGCAGCGCGAGGTGGAATACTTTGCAACGCCGTTGTATTTCGATTCCAGCAAGTTTGGCTTAACGCACGACAGTGTTCCCGCTAGCCACACGATATCCTTTTTTGAGGCGAATCTGGCACCTTACTACATCATGTTCAAAGGCCGCGATATGCAACGCGATTGGCTGAAACGGCTCAGCGTCGTTTTTGAGCCGCAAATGACCTTCAGGATTTATCTGGTCAAGGCGCAGAGTTACCCAGTTAGACCGCCTAATTTTCATCCAAAGTTTCACTTCAATTACTTCATACATAAAAAGTTGGAACCGTTCACCACGCGCTTCCAGTACCTGACCCTGACCATAGCACACCTTTCTAATGGACAGCCCCGTCCCTTTTTCCTTGACCCGGACAAGAGGATCGTGAACCTTAGAAACGGCAATTTCTCTACCAACTATCTGCGATTGGGCTACACCTTTAGCCAATACCAAAACCCGAAAACCGATGTGGACGATCCAGATGGCTGGCGAAGCAATAGCAATTGGTCGGCTACGGTGGCGCTGCAGCGCGAGATGAGCATCGGCAAAGTTTTGGCCTTCGATACCGATCTAGATGCGGCTGGTTATGGCCATTACCGTCTGGTGACACGGCTGCAGTTTCGCAGCGGCAATTTCAGAGGCCTCAAAGCTTTGTTTTCAGCGTATGACCAGCCCGCTGTTTTTCAAGCATTATCCGTCCCAATCGTGGAGCGAGACTCGATGGTCTTGCGCGACGGTATAGAGATTCAAAGATGCCTATTGGATCGCTGCTACATCATCCGCAAGTTGGATGAGGTGAAAAACAAGCACCCGCGCGGCTATTGGAATTGGATGACTCGATGGGACAATACGCTGGTGCTGGACGAAAATGCGATCAACCGCAACAGTACCGACATCGTTTTCGAGCTTCGCAACCTCAACTGGCGCAGCTTTTGCCTGGTCGCCAAATGCTCGTGGGGGCGCGACTATATCAACCTGCGCTTTGGTGAGAATATCCAAAGCTACCAGATCGGCATCAGTTACAACATGGATCGGTATCAAGTGCCCTACACCAAGTATGTGGAATCCTTTCAGGCCGGCGACGTGATAAACCATAACTATACGCGTAACGGCGAATTGAGCGACCTCGGATGGGAATCCCGTATTGACACTTTTACCACACGCCAGCCTTATCCATTGTACAACATGAAATTAGAGGAGCGAGCGACCCCGCCACCGCCGCTTGACTTATCAGGAAACCTGTTTGCGAAACCGGCTTGTTTCCGATTTGACGATGGCGCATGGAAGCTCATCACCAGCGAAAGAAGCAAATTGAAAAAGGTAAAAAAGGCCGGCTGGTACGATCCGAAGAGCTTCGAGTATGACAAGGATCTTAATGGGTTTCGGTAGGAAGGGAAAACAGGTGAGGGAGTCTGTGGATGCAACTATAACGCTTGAGCAGGAAATAACGTGATAGCATCCAAAAAATTTCACCTTTCAGCCTTCAAGCATCCAGCAAATCAGCGTTCGGCCTCAAAGTAAGCCCGCGTGGCGGCGAGGAAAATGCGGGCGTGTTCGAGGGCGGTAGGGATGTCCTCTTGATCAGGTTCAAACTCGAAATCATAATCGCACGACTGGCGCAAATCAAAAACTTCGGAAAGAGATTTTGCCAACCTGATGTCTAGAATCCCCGACTTAATGTAGATCTCGGAAAATTTCAGGTGCGCCCCTGATGTGTTTTGACAAAAATATCTTTGTGGTGCAGCAAAGCAGTTACGCAATCAAAGATACAATAGTACGCACGGTTGGCTGTAGCCTTATACCAGCCACCTGAAAAACTATGTTCAGCACTCAAAAGGCAGTCTTCTGCGCTTTGAAGCATCTTGACTATTTCCATTATCATGCTATTTCGATTCCCTCTCTTCTTATATTTTTGTAGAAAAGGAACTGTGAGTTTTCGAGCCGTTCCAAAGTAGTGGGGTGCTTAGATATAATAACATCATTATCAAAAGAAATCTTGAAAAGAGGCTCGCTCATAAAGCGTAGTTCTTTTCCTACTTTTATCTCCTCATCCTTCAGCACTACCAAAAAATCAATGTCCGACTCCTCATGGAAGTCGCCGCGTGCGTACGAGCCGTAGAGTATGACCTTGGCAAGGCGGTCGCCATAGAGCAGTTGGAGTTGCTCTTTCACGGCTTTGGCAATTGCATCTTTGTCCACCATTTGCACAGGTATTTTGTTTGCGAAGGTACGTCTGAAAAGAAAAAGCCAGACAGTTTGCAGCCTGTTTTCCTCTATTTGCGACAAAATCAATCCTCTTTACTTTTCCGCTGTAGCAAAAACATCTGCCCCAAATAACTTTTCGACAAATCCTCTTTGATTCCGAACGACTCAGGTTCGTGACCTGGATTTGTATGTGTGCCGAACAAAACATCCATGAGTGGGCAGATATTGGCATAATTGCCCGCGTCACGATCCTTGTCGTGGTGCCAATGGTGGAGTTCGGGCGAACCGAGCAAAATGCCCAAATAACCCAAGGGCAGCCGGACATTGGAGTGGATATAAATGGCCCAAACGCCGCGAAAAGCGATCAGTCCCGCCAGCGTTTGCAAAGGGAAGCCAAGGGCAAATGCTGGCAAGTTTATAATGCCAATGGTGTAAAGGGTATCCATTGGGTGTTCGCGGTGCGCGGCCAGCCAGTCCAAATGCTCGGCACTGTGGTGTACTTTGTGGAATTGCCACAAGAAATTCACCCGGTGTTGCAGCCGATGCGCCCAATACACCAGAAAATCAGAAAGCAACACCACCTCAATGGCCTGCAACCATAAAGGCTGATGCGCTACGGCAGCCCGAAAAGAGGCCGGAATGAACGGATTGAGCCAATACTCGAAATGGTCTAAAGTCCAGAATACCAAGCCTAACCACAGCAGATTTTGACCCAGAAAATAAAAGAGGTCCAGTCGCCACTGGGGGCGAAAAACGGGTTGCCCTTTTTTCGCGGGGAACATTTTTTCCATCGGAACAAAGGTCACCACCAGAAAAAGCAGGCTCAAGCCTACGGCTGATAATTGATCAAGCGGGATCATTGGGGACGTTTTTCAGACTTTACAATTTTGATAGCCTGAGTGGTATCTATGGATGAGATAAATATCATTCCAGATTTGGAACTCATCAATCTTGGACGGGTGAGGCTGTCCAGCACGACTTTAAAGCGCGCTTTTTCCTGTTCCGAAAGTCGGGGAAGATGTTGAGGGCCATACCTTAAGGTCATCAACGCCAAAGAAGAGTCTGCACGATCGGGATTAGGGTCTGCAAGCGAAACCCGAACGCCCTCATAACCGCTTGTGCCCGTCTGAAGATCAGCGTAAATCTGCCGAAATTCACGTGCTTCCTCGTTCGTGAGATATGCCACATCGTACCGTGTGCGTAGAATATTCATTGCCATTAGGGTATCGAATCTGGTGGCCACCGCCGCTTCTACTTCGGAAGGTTTTCTTTTTCCTTTCTTTTTTTTCTGAGGAGGCGGAGGTGCTGGAGGCGCGGATTTGGAGCCGTACATTAAGAAGTTCTCGGACGATAACCTTTCCTGAGTCATTTCTCGCAAAATCTGCTTGAACTGAACACTGTTAAACCATGGCTGCGGCACACTGTCTTGTTTCGCCTCGGAAAACCAGGTTGGCTGCGACGGAGCAGATTCAAAAAGACCGCTTCGATACAGAACGAGGCTTCCAATCATGGAAGAAAAAAGGGTCAAGGTGCCGATTTGGAGGATACGCTGAGGGAGTTTCATAAGGGAGGAAATTTTGTGCTTGAGGGAATGCGAACTCGGGTATAACGTTTGAAAAAG
>JANMME010000077.1:0-3918 GCA_031373015.1 Saprospiraceae bacterium | reverse complement strand
GCTTTGAACCTGACCTGATTGACTTTTCCTATCTTTGTTGCCATGGGCGGGGGTGACTGGCTTTTTTGCCTCGTAAACACAAAAGTCGTTATTCCCGCTCTTTTTCTGGCTTTGACACTTCTTACACAACCCCGCCGAATGATGAAAGCGTGAGCCCCAACCGATTTATCGGTTTTTAATTAGGAAACCGATAAATCGGTTAACAACTCGGGGCATTTGAACAATCCCACGACTGAAGTCGTGGGTTGAGAATATGACATAACCGCTTAAGTTGACAACATCTGGACTCAAAGTCAGCCCCTCATTACCCCGTTTCGCAGTCCAATGCCGAATGCTCAAATATCCCAATATCTTAATATCCTAAAGATATGTCTAAAGAAATTCAAAAAGAGCAAAGCATGATTCTCCAGAAGGAGATGATCGAAGGCCTTTTCAACGATTTGGCAAGTGCCAAAGAGACGGGTAAAAAGGTCTGCTACACCTTCGTGCCGGGCAATCTTTCCGAATTGATCCGAAGCTTCGATATGCTGCCGGTATATCCCGAAATCAATGCGCTGCAAAGCGCCATGCGCAAAAAATCCGCCGCATATATCAAGGAAGCGGAACGGCACGCCCACTCGGAAGATGTTTGCACCTATGTAAAATGCGACGTAGGCATGATGATGAAGGGCAATATTGGCCCCACAGGACAGGCAATCCCCGAGCCTGATATCCTCCTGCTGAGCTATACCGGATGTTTCACTTTTATGAAGTGGTTTGAGACCTTAAAACGGGAGTACCCCAATGCAAAAGTGGTCATGATCCACACGCCTTACCAAGAGAATGGCCGGATAACCCCAGAAATGCTCGAGTACATGGTAGAACAATTGAAAGTTGAGGTCATCCCCCAAATGGAAGCCGTGACAGGGATAAAATTCGATGAGGAAAAGCTGAAAAGGATCCTGGCCCTGTCCAAAGAAGCCGAGGACTGGATCACCAAAATATTTGACACCACCAAAAACAAACCTTCGCCCATTGATGCCTACTTCGCTGGCGTATATTATATCGGCCCCATCAATATCGGCTTCCGGGGCACGGAGGAAGCCGTGGAATACTATAAAGCGCTGTACAGCGAGATTCAGGAACGGGTGCGTTTGGGGCTTGGGCCCATTACCCCGGAAGGAGAAATGAAAGAAGAAAAATACCGGCTGGTGGTGGAAGGGCCGCCCAACTGGACCAATTTCCGCGAGTTCTGGAAGATTTTCTACGACATGGGCGCCGTCATCGTGGCCTCTTCCTACACCAAAGTCGGCGGCGTGTACGACCTGGGCTGGCGGCACGACCCCGAAAGGCCGCTCGAATCCTTGGGAGAGTATTGCATGAACTGCTACACCAACATGAATATCCCCCAACGCATAGACCTGCTCTGCAAATATATCCGTGACTACGATGCCGACGGCTATATCACCAACTCTATCAAGAGCTGCAACTCCTTCTCTGCGGGCCAATTGGCCATGATGCGTGAGATTGAAGACCGTATGGAAGTACCCGTCGGGTTTATCGAATCGGACCTCGTTGACCCGCGCTATTTCTCCTATTCCAATATAAAAAACAGGCTGGAGTCCTATTTCCAGATGCTGGAACAAAGGAAAATCATTCATGAATCAGCAACAGTATAGGCTATGAACAAATATTATTTAGGCATTGACCTGGGTTCCACTACCTCCAAAGCGGTCATTATCAACGAAAAGGATGAGATCATTGGGCGCGGCATCACCAACACCCGGGCCAATTACAAGGTGGCAGCCGATATCGCCCGGGAAGAGGCCATTTACGATGCCCGGTTTACCCTGTTGGCCAACCGTATAAAACAGGACATGGAGTCCAAGCCCGAGTTCAAAAAATACATGGCGGACGTGCGGACCGTCTTTCAGTATCAGCAGTTCAAACGCCGGATGGATCGCCTCGAAGAAATGTTGCGAAAAACCGTATCAGGATTCCAACATGAGAACAAAACTGCCATCTCAGAAAAACTGAACGAGATCATCGAAACCATCCGCCCACAAATTCGCCACGGCTTTATCAACGAGGATCTGGGTTCCAAAAATCAATTTTTTCGCGATATCGTCAGCGAACGCTACAATGCGGAAGTGGCCACAAAAGGCAAAGCGCTTTACGAACCACTTATGCTCGCCTTTGACAAAAGCATCACCCCCGTCGAAAACGAAATGATGCAGTTCAACTTCAAAGAGTTGGTGTTTGAATCCATGAAAATACTGGATGAAAAATACCGCGGATTGGCGGACCAGCAAGAAGACGGCAGCAAGGAAGATTGGTACTATGCCGAACTGAACGCCGTGAAAGACAACTATAAAAATGTAGAATATACCCTGCGCCAGCATATTGAAGACATTGTAGGCGAAGAGATCCACATCTCCAAAATGGTCGGAACGGGTTACGGCAGGGCACTGCTGCCCTTCCCGGAGGACTGCATTAAATCTGAAATTCTCTGCCATGCTTTTGGCGCGCACGCCATATTTCCCAATACCCGAACCGTATTGGATATTGGCGGGCAGGATACCAAAGCCATTCAGGTGGACAGCCATGGTCTCGTGACAAGTTTCCACATGAACGACCGCTGTGCCGCTGGTTGTGGCCGCTATCTGGGCTACATCGCTGATGAATTCGGCCTGTCGCTGAACGAATTAGGGCCCGAAGCTATGAGTGCCACCCGGGAGACCACCATTTGCTCCACCTGTACGGTTTTTGCCGGCGCGGAGGTCAAAGAGCTCTTGCACAATGGCGAAGCAAGACCCAACATTCTGGCCGGCTTGCACAAGGCAATTGTCCAACGCGCTATGTCGCTCATTGCCCGCTCCGGCGGTGTGAAAAACGAATTCACGTTCACCGGTGGCGTCGCGCGGAATCAGGCGGTGCTCAAATATGTGAAACAAATGGTGACCGACTCCTACGGCGAAGTGACCATGAATATTCATACCGATTCGATTTTTATGGGCGCGTTGGGAGGCGCCATGTTTGCCCGCAGGAATATCAGTGCCGATTTGCCGCAAGCGACCAAAGCTGTCGAACTGGTAGAAGATTAAAAAAAGCAGTTGTTAGGGGTGGAACACGGATGACACGGATGAGACACGGATTTGCACAGATTTTTTGTGCAAGCGTCCAGAAATCTGTTCAAATCCGTGTCTTATCCGTGTCATCCGTGTTCCACCCTAAACAGGGGCAAAAAAAACACAAAATGCAAGAAATAATCAAAACAATGGGGGTTGATGTCGGCGGCAGCTACGTCAAAGTCGTGCTGATGGCCTACGACCATTATCTGGGAGAACACCGCCTCTTGGACAAGCAAACCGAAAAGATCCGAAAGCGCAATCCGAAAGACGTGGTGGTGGAAGCGGTTGATATGATATTGAGCCGCAACCAGCTCAACTACGATCAACACATTGCCTACCTGGCCTCCACGGGCGAAGGCGAAATGGTGGAGAAAAAAACCGGCCACTTTTACAGCATGACCTCGCATGCGCGCGGCGGGATATTTTTCGCCCCGGAAGCCAAAACCGTGGTGGACATGGGCGGTCTTTACGTCCGGGCCATCAAAGTGGACCCCCGTGGCAAGGTCATGGATTATAAAATGACAGGCCAATGCGCTTCCGGCTCCGGCCAGTTCATCGAAAACATTTCCCGGTATTTGGGCCTGGCCATTGAAGAGGTGGGTGAAATATCCCTGAAAGCCGATAATCCTGAAGTACCCTCCGGCATCTGCGCTGTTTTGGCCGAAACGGACGTCATAAATCTCGTTTCAAAGGGCCTTTCCACGCCCAACATCGTCAAAGGCATCAATATCTCCATCGCGCAGCGGGTCATCAAACTAATGAGCTCCCTGCGCGCAGAATCGCCGGTCGCTTTGGTGGGCGGCATGGG
>JANMME010000352.1:0-3984 GCA_031373015.1 Saprospiraceae bacterium | reverse complement strand
GTGGGTATGAAAAAGCCTGGAGTCGTCCAAAAATTGACACCCTGATTCACATCAACGACAACCAACCACCGTGAGTCGCAGGTAAAACCGGCGTTCACACCTCCGCCATAATAATATGGCATTGTAGATATTTCTGCGCCTTCGGATCCCCACAATTTCATAGTGTTGTCATAACTCAGCGTTGCCATCATCGTTTTATCAGGGGAAACCGCTACCTTAAACACACTTCCGGTGTGTCCTTTGAGTGGAGTGGATCGTTTGCCGTCTGCGCTCCAAAGTATGGCAGTTTTGTCATCGCTGCCTGTCAATATAACTTCGCCGTCGCTGGAGTAAGCAATTGTGATGACAGCGGCAGTATGACCCGTATTTGTATGGATGAGTTTGCCCGAGCTGTCCCATATCCTGATTTTATGGTCATTTGCGCCAGCGGCGACATTTTTGCCGTCCGGCGAAAATGCTAAACAAAGCATCCTTGAAGTGTCGCCCGTGACTAAAGTTGCAAGCTTGTGCCCGTTCATATCCCAGATCAAAGCTTTCCCGTCATCTTTTACGGCGGCAAATGAGCTGCTGGTTGGGGAGAAAACAAGGCTTTTCACGTTTCCAGTATCTGGAATGGACTGCAATAATTGGCCTTCTATTGTCCATAGTTTCAAAGTGTCCGCCCATGCGGTCAAGACCTTGGTTTTATCAGGTGAGCAAGCCACAACTGTGACCAGCCAGTTTTCATTTTCACTATTATTTTCATTTTCACTATTATAGGCATTGAGCAATACATCGAAATCGTCATAACCCGGGGTGCTTATAAAAACTTGACCATTGGAATAGGCAGAGAGTATTCTTGGCCCGGCTGGCTTGAAAATCACATTGTTGAAATCACCCGCTAACTGTTCGGCTTTGGCTTTGTCAAACTTTTCTGTTGATGTATTCCAGATTTTAATTGTTCCATCGACGCTCGCGGTGGCGACTTCATCGCCGTCTGGGGAAAATGCAACGTCAATTATCTGTGAATAATGGCCGGTCAAGCTGGACTTTTCCAAACCGTCGGCAGTCCATAGTTTTGCAGAACCATCATAGCTTCCAGTCAGGATGGTTTTTCCGTCGGGGGAGAATGCGACAGCACTTACTTCGCTTTTGTGCCCAATCAAGTCTTTGATTCGGTTCCCTTCTATTGACCAGATGATTGCGCTATTGTCGCTGCTCCCGGTCAACACTTTTTTACCATCCGGAGAAAAGGCGACGGACAATACCTTTCCCCGATGCCCTCTGAATGTGGCTAATTCAGTACCGTCCAGCGACCACAGTTTGGCAAGGCCGTCTTCGCTGCCGGTCAAAACGGTTGTACTATCGGGAGAAAAAGCGGCTGAGAAGACCATCCCATCGTGGCCTTTAAAGGTTGTCAACGCTTTCCCATCAAGCGTCCATAATTTTGCCGTACTGTCAACACTTGTAGTAAGCAGCCTGTTGCCGTCGGGCGAAAAGTTGACAGAAGAAATGTCCTTCGAGTGACCGACAAACCATTTGGTCAGATGCCCATTGATATCCCACAGTTTGACGGTGTCTATGCTGCTGGTTAGCACCCACTGGTCGTCGGGCGAAATGGCGGCTGATTGTGAAAAAAACCAACGTTCGTTATTTTCTTGCGGAGAGGAAAAAACAACGGGCTTTTGGTCTTCAGTTTGAGTCAAATCCCACAATTCGGCAAAAAAGTAGCCGCCGAGAAGGAGTTTGGTGCCGTGAGAAGAATAGGCAATAGAGCTTATCGGGCCTGTACGGCTGCCCCGAATATTTTTGAGATAGTATTGGTTGCTTTTGTTGTCGTAAATGTCACTGAACACCACAGCTGGCACGGGATTTTTCGGGTTGCTGTTCATGACGTATTCCGCCATTCGAAGCCCAATGGTGGGGTCTGTGCGGGCTACTTTCAGGGCAGTGACGGCATTGCGGCCAGCACGTTCGTCATTTCTGGCTTTCTCTTCTGCCTCGCTGGCTTTTTTTGCTGATTCTCTCGCCTCATTCGCCTTGATAACAGCCAGAATCCTGTTACGATCTGCTACATCGCGCAGGGTTTCTATTTTTTTAAAAACGGCAAGGATGTGGCTGTCCACGTTGCCTTCCATATTTGGATTGCACTTTTTTACGGCCGTGTATTTGCGAATGACGTCGAGGTAATCCGGCTTGGCTTGGTTTTCGGCCGCTTGGGCATCCCGATACATCCTATCACAGAGCGAGTAGTCAGTCTGAGCATAAGCTACTGCGGCAAACAGCGACAACATGAGGTAGCAAAATGATTTTTTCATTGGCGGCGTTTTTTTTAAATTAGTGTGGTTGTTCTTGATCCAATGTGCTGCGCATCTTCTTTATTCTATCTAAAGCCTGAGCGTTGGAGGAAAATTTGACATCCAAGGTGTCGAGCACAGCGGTTGCTTCAACGCGGTATCCTGCGTCATCGTAAATGCGGGCTGTTTCCAATTTGCTTTCCATTTCAAGCCACTCCTTCTTATTTAGTGCGTCTTGGGCATTATGGCGTTGAATATCGGCTTCAACCCTTTGCTTTTCAGCTTCCTCTTTTTGATTTAACGCCCAAACCGAGGCACCTACCGACACCGCCGCCAACAAAAACATCGCGGCTGCTACCAGGGTGGCCCTATGGCTTCGTCTTCGGGCACGCTCCAAAGCTTGTTTCTGCTCTTCGCTTTCTTTCAGGTCGGCGTTCCTTTTCTCCTCCTCTTTTCGGCGTTTCTTGGATTGCAACACTGGCTCCACAAGGGTGTCGTGGCTGAGTTCGTAAGTGTAGCCGCCTTGCAGGCTGGGTTCGGCTCTCAGCAAATGGCCGTTCACCAGTAGGCGGAGGGTTTCGGTGTTCACGTTGTAGTTACGGTGTATTTGACCTTCATAAAGGCTCAGGCGGCGTTCTTCTTCCTCAAAAACAAGGCCTTCTTCTATCAGCAACCTGGCTGCCTCCTGCTGATCGATATCGGATATCGCTGCTATGCGGTCGTCGTAGTACTGTCGGATGATGGTGCCCAAATCACCGATGTCTTCAGCGCGAATGGTTTGAAGCAGATGCCCGCTCGAACCCTGTGCGTCGGAGATGGCTTGTTCTGCGATTTTCTGCTCGATAGAATGGCAAACTATTTGCAACTGTGTGTTCTCGATTTTTTCGCTCCCATTGTCGGTTAAAAAATCAAGTATGGCATCCAAAGCTTGCTGTTCATAGCGGAAGGGTGGGGAAAGGAAGGGCGTCGAGCTAGAATCGCTCAGCGCCGCTGGTTCTACAATGGCCTCTGTAGCAGCTTTGATATTCAATCCTCCCAGCTCTACACAATTTTTCAGTATGTTCGGCAGATAATCGTCCATTTGTTGGAGCAAATGCATCCGATCTGAACGGATGGTCAGGGCCACCTTGAGCACGATGGGGCGTTGCAACAAAGCAAGCCCATCCTCGTTGATCGAGACGACATTGGCAGTGGTTTGTTTTTCCAATTCATCCCAGTAACGCTGTGGAACAGCGGTAAACATTGCTTCGGCCAATTGTTGTCGGAAAGATTTTATCTCCTCTGGCGGATAGGTGAAAAGTTCCTCGAACTGGTCGAACAAGAGCAGCAGCCCTTGATCGCCGTTGCTCGATATTTGATGTTCTTTCACATCGTGCCAGAGGCTGTCCTCGTCCTCTATCAGCTTGTCCAAAAAAGTTTTGATCGGGGCGTTTCCCCGGCGGATAGTCTCCCGGGTGGTAACAATTGGCGAGGTGTTGCCTTGTCCGGGTGCAAACGAATTGAAACGGACCCGTAGCGGCTCGAAGCGTCCGTCTGCTTCGGCCAGGGGGATGATTCCTGCGTTGATGAGCGAGCTTTTGCCCGTGCCGGATTTGCCATAAAGAACGGTGAGCGGTTCAAGCCGGATGCGTTTAAAGAGCACGTCAATGTCTTTATCGCGCCCAAAAAAGATGTCTTGTTGACCCGTGTCGAATGGCTGTGCGCCAGG
>JANMME010001113.1:0-2629 GCA_031373015.1 Saprospiraceae bacterium | reverse complement strand
ACAAAATACATTACCGCACTCAACAAGAGAGCGGCCAAAAGGAAGAAGCCTGCTTTGGTGGTTACAAGGAGAAAGTTGAATGCTTTTTTCATTGTTTAAGGGAAAGGTTTTATGTGCTGAATCATTGGCCTGAAAAAGATGCTTTCATAATGCCAGCAGAGCATCTTTGGAAAATCCATAGCCGCCAGTTTCCCATCATTGCAAATATATTGCCGGAAAGAACATTCCGTCCTATGCACTAAAGTAGAAGAAGCCCGGAATAAAGGTCTTACATTTTGCTATTGTTAGCGACTGGGAGAGCATAATCCAGGGAAGAGTCAATCTGTTGCACCCAAAAATCACATACTTTTCGGCAAAGCATATAAAAAAAACAGGCCGTGGCAACCCGCCATGGCCTGTTTTTTAAGTACTCGCATTCAACCAAAACTCAACGCACCACCACCATCTTCCGCCAGGCCACATGCGCGCCAGATTCCAATTTGTAATACAATACGTCAGGTGCATGAATCCAGCTTCCTTCAAGTTGAATTGAACTACAGCCCTCATCCGTTCTTGCCATTTTCTTCACCCGGCAACATCAGCCAAAAGTTATTCATGCCTTCTCCCTGAATAAGTACGAGCTCTTGAGCATTAAGCAATTCGAGCAGGGCCAGGAACGTAACCACGGCATGAATGCGATTGTCGAGCGCGAGGAACAACTCCTCAAAATCGCGCTTTTCCCCCTTTTTTAACTTACTGATGAGGTACTCCCGCTGCTCTTGAATCGTGTAGGTGTAGTTGTAAACGGTGTGGACACGCTTGGTCTTTTGATCCTCCTCAAAGCGTGTCACGAGTCGCTCGAACACGCGGAGAAGTTTGTAGAGGCTGATGGACTCAAGTTCGGCTTCGGCCAAGGCTTGTTCGGCAAGTTGGCGGATTTCAGCGGCAGCATAACCACGCGGGTTCATAAAAGCCCGCACTTCTTCGAGGCGGCGCAGGTCTTCGAGCACACTTTTGTAGCGCTTGTATTCGAGCAGGCGATCCACCAATTCGCGGCGCGGGTCTATCTCGTTGCCCTCTTCATCCACTTGTTTGCGGGGCAGCAGCATCTTGGCTTTGATGCGCATGAGCGTGGCGGCTACCACAATAAATTCGGAAGCAACATCCATGCTCAATTCGTCCATCTCGTGCATGTAACCCAGGAAATCGTCGGTGATCTTAGCGATGGGAATGTTGTAAATATCCAGTTCATCCCGCTCAATAAAGAAGAGCAGAAGGTCAAAAGGCCCCTCGAAAACGGGGAGTTTTATGGTGAAAGTCTCTTGCAATTGATTCGATTGTTAGGATTGATCGATTGATTCGATTGCGACGATTGGTTCGATTGACGAACGCTGACAATCGAATCAATCGTTCCAATCCTAACAATCGAATTAATGGGTTCAATCTCCCCAGCCTGGCTCATCATCCAGTTCCTTGGGTTGTTTTCGAACGATACCAAATTCCATTTCTTTTTGGCATGAGCCGCACACACCGTAGAGGTTGAGCGAGTGGTGCGAGATTTTGAAATTGAGTAGTTCGCCTACCATGTCTTTGATTTGTTGCACCCGCGGGTCGCAGAACTCTACCACCTTGCCACAGTGCGCACAGATGACGTGATCGTGTTGTTTGTAGCCGTAGGATTTTTCGTATTGCGCAAGGTTGCGGCCAAACTGGTGCTTTTTCACCAGATCAAAGTTGACGAGCAATTCAAGGGTATTGTACACCGTCGCTCGGCTGACGCGGTAGCTGCGGTTTTTCATGTGGATATAAAGCGCTTCGGCGTCGAAGTGGTCGGTGCGCTTGTAAATTTCTTCCAGAATGGCGAAGCGTTCCGGCGTTTTGCGGAAGCCGCCTTTTTCCAGTTGTGCGGAAAATATCTTGAGCACTTGCTGGATGATTTCTTGCTCGTTGCGTTGGAGTGACATTTTTTCTCTGCGTTGTGGGGGCAAAAGTAACTCGAATTGACGTGTCCTTGGTTTTAAACGAAAAGGTAGATTTGTAGTCGAAGATGATCCTTTGTTTCACAGTCAAAATTGAAAACATGAAAACAGTCATTACAACTACTTTTTTTGCACTTCTTTCTACCCTTCCACTCTTTTCACAAACCTTTCAACTTACCGTCCAAAATGGCTACGGCAGCACCAGCGCCGCTCCTGGAGACACCATCCACATCTGGGCGGAAGAATTCGGCGCTGCACGCAGCTTCAGCCATTGGTCTGGCGATACCAGTTTTTTGGAAATGCCCGATGAGTGGCATACCAGAGTGATTATGCCAGCACAAAACGTGACTGTAAAATCAAATACCAAAATTCTACCAACGGGTTCTGCTAACCCTCTTTTTGAGGAAAATATCATGGGTGGAGATACCTTAAAACGGGTGTTCAGTTATTTCCCTTCTAACATAGCACCAAAAGGAGTCTGCTGGCTTTGGCATGGCACAAATGGATCGGCCAATAGCTGGTCAGGGCAAGAGTTTGAACAGCACCAATTCGTCCGATACTTAGTCGCAAACGGTTGGGGCGTGGTCGTGACTGAAAGCGAAGAATCTACCAAGAACAAAGACCTGAATGGCGATGGAAGCTTACGGTACGATTATTATCCGGATACCCTG
>JANMME010001076.1:0-17708 GCA_031373015.1 Saprospiraceae bacterium | reverse complement strand
ATACCCCCCTGTGTTTTTTAATTTGTTAAAAAAACTGATTAATTGGGGGTGGGGGGCCGTTTGTCAGTTTACTTTTGTTTTTTTTTATCCCTACCCCCCGCCACGCCTTTTCGTCAAAACAACATTTCTACAAAGATTCCGTCCCGCTGGGACGTATTGACCTCAAAATTCGCGATGACTCATATTAAACGCACTAAACGACAAAATGAGGAAATCTGGTGTGAAGGTAGGGCGGGGCAAGAAAATTGCCCAAAGAAAGGTTTGTCAAACAAAGCAAGACGTTGTATTCTTGTACCCTCAAACATTTGTCTCTCCAGCCTCTAAAATTGACGCTTTGAAACACACCTTTTTTCTTCTCTTTTTTCTTGCGTTGTGCGCCCATTGCCTCCAAGCTCAAGGTTACCAGCCCATCAACGCATTTCACCCAGAGAAAGATTATCCCGGCAGCAAGTTTCAGTCCACTGAAAATTTCAGCCCCACGGATTTGATTCGCCAGGTATTAAGTGATTTTGAAC
The DNA here is from genome assembly GCA_031373015.1 of Saprospiraceae bacterium. Classification (GTDB taxonomy): domain Bacteria; phylum Bacteroidota; class Bacteroidia; order Chitinophagales; family Saprospiraceae; genus M3007. The sequence continues at coordinate 17,193 of JANMME010001076.1, read as the reverse complement.
TCAGCCAGAAGCAAATGATCGCCATTCTTGTGAATGGCAAGTATGAGGCGCGCGTACACGGAAACGGCTTTTTTGACGATACAAAAGTATCCCAACGGCTCAATAACAAAATCGTTTTAGGCGCCACGGAACGTGTGGAGGCCCGCTTCGACCTGAATTACAGCGATCCCTGGGCCAGTATGCCTTATACAGGAACCATCAATTTCGTGATCCCCGCCCTGGCCAATCCAAACCTTGATCCCAATGCCCATGAGCCAGATCCGGAGCCCTGGGAAAACCCGATGACGAAGCGGCTGCTCGCTGCACAAGAACCTGACGTTCGACTCAAGCGCCAACCTGCCTCATCTGCCACACGGTACGGGATTTTTGCCGGCACACAGTTGAGGGCCCAGTCCATTTACCTGGGCATCTCGGTGGAGGTGCCCATCGCCCGGCAATTCAGCCTCTACACTTCGCTCATGGTGAATCGGAAATACCAGGAACTGGTTGAAACAGATACCACAGGGTTTCTAAAGACTTCCAGCAATTTGGAGTTAGCCTTTGAAGCCAACCTTGGGGCAAAATATTATCTGAATAATTCCTATCCACGTTTTTACCTTTTTGCAGGGCCTTACCTGGAGCGGGATCGCTTAAAAAAGTCGTATTTCGAAGACCCCGAACCAGGTAAATTTGGGAAAGCGCATACCGCCGTTGGCATCAATGCTGGGCTTGGTTTGCTGGTGTATGCGGGTCTGAACGTTTCTGTGGGTTGGTCTGCCATTCTTACCCGGCATGACAAGCTGCTTCCTTATCAGGATCTTCGAGGGACGTCTATCAGTGTAGGATGGATGTTTGGGAAGCGATAGCGCTATGACCACGCAGATTTTTATTAAAAAAATTACTTAGATAAAATTGAATTTATAACTGCCGTAAAACCTTGTGCGAATGATTTTGAGCCTGCAATTTTGAGGCATTACACAAAAATTGCTTATCAAAATCATCCATTATGAAGGACACCGAAACACTACGACCCTCTACTTTCAACAACAAAACCACCACAGCAAAAAACAATTTTTGTAGCGAGCGGTGCAAGCGAACACAAAAAAAACTACAAAAAAATCCGGCCCACAAGGATACTATTCACCCTCTTAAGCCCTCTGTTATGTTGCCACAAAACGAAATGACCGACTCAGATATCCTGGCCGCGCTTCGGGCGGGTGGTTCGGCGCGCGAAATGGCATGGGAGTACATGTACAAAAAATGGCGGGGCATCTGGCTGCACAAAATCAAAGACGCGGGCGGCAACTCCGATGAGGCGCACGAGGCTTTGAATGAGGTTTGTATGCCGTTTGAGAAAGCCGTGACCGCAGCGGGATTCCAACTTAAATCGGCCAGACTGAATACTTACTTGGTCACCTGTATTTTTCGCAGGTGGGTAAAAAACACAGGTCGAAAACCCAGAACCGAGGAGTTGGAAGACAGCCATTTAAAAAACTTTGCTGCCAACGTGGAGGATGAAATAGCTCGCCGAGATTGCCGTGGCCTACTCAATACGCTGTTGACGAGGCTGGGAGAACGTTGCAAAAAGATTCTGACCTTATGGGCAGAGGGCTACAGCGGGGAAGAAATCGCCGACGAGATGGGCTTTGAAGGCGGTGCCGAAACCGCAAAAAAAGAGAAGTACAAATGCACTATCAAAATGGAAAAATACTTGCAAAATCACCCCGACTTTAAAGCTCGACTAAGCGACTGCTACCACCATGGATGACCAACAATTGCATGAAACAATAGAAGCCTATCTGCAGCAACAGATGTCGCCCAAAGAAGCAGCGGCTTTCGAGGCACAAATGGCTGCCGACCCTGTGCTGGCCGAGCGTGTGGACCTGCAACGGCTCACGCTACGCGCTACCGATCTTTTGGCAGAGCAAAGTTTGCAGGAAAAACTTGCGCGATGGCGCACCGAAGCTGATGCAGAAGTGGAGGAGCTTCCTGTGCCACAACCTGCACCCGCTCGAAAGATCAGCCCTTGGTTATTGGCTGCCGCGATGTTCTTGCTTTTAGCGGGGGCTTTTTGGGCTTGGGAAATGTGGAATGATCCACAAATAGAAATTCGTAAAGAAGAAAATAAAAGCAAAAGAGAGACGAATGACTCCCTGCCCAATAATCAATTGGGAAAAGACACAATCGCTTCTGGACCAAACCCGCCCGACGACAAAACCGCCCGCTTCCTCGCACTAGCCAATGACCTCGCGGATGTTCATTGGAAAAAAACTTCTGCCAGAATGACGCGGGGCAACAGTGTCCCCGAATCGCCCGAAGACTCATTGCTTGCACAGGCTGATTCGCTGCTCAAAATCAACCAATACAAAAGCGCGGCTTCCCTGCTGAAAAAAATCCCGCCCGGCAGTCCTTTCGAGCCAAGCGCACTTAAGCGCCTCGCTTTTATCTGCCACAAACGTGGTCAGCATGACCAGGCCATTGTTGCCTATCAGCAGTACATTGATCTTCCTACCTTTTCCGATACAGAGGAGGACGATTGGCTACTCTGCCTCTACTATCTGGCCGATTGGCCGTATCACAAGAAGGAGTTTAAGGCTCTGCTGCGGAAAATGACGAAAGACCGGAATCACGGATATCACTCGCAAGCGAGGGATTTGAAACGAAAATTGCGTTGATTTTCAATACTTTAGAATATTTTTCAAAAAAAGGTCTCCGGGTTTCGGAGACCTTTTTTTGTTGGGGGTACTCAGTTGGGTATCTTTTTCCTCTAAGCGGAAAAGGGCGCGGAAGCCGAAAAGCGCACGAGTAGGCATCAACCAACCTTCTAAATTTTTTTCAACATGAAAAAGATGATGAAATTCGGAGCAGTGATGCTCGCTGGCATCTTCGCCATGACGCTCTGCTTCAACTTGACCGCCGACAGCACGGCAGGGAACAACGCCAAGCAAAAAGGCCAAATCGCTCCCACCGAGCAACAATCCCAGCCACATTTGCTGGCTGCACGCCGCTGGCGCTAAATCAATGGCCGGGCGGCTCTCAGTTAGGTTTACGGTCTTGAACAACAACCCAATGGTCGGCCGCCCAGACTCACGAGGGTGTCTCAGAAGAATTGTTTTAGCATTTGCGGCGGAAACAAATTTTGGATTTAATAAAAACCTATAAGGTTTCTAAAACCTTATAGGTTTCAATCGCGCAAATTCAGATATTGTTCTTTCTAAAATCTATAGAATCTCTTTTGAGACGCCCACGGTTTCCTCCCCCTGTATAGCATTCCTTTTTCCAAAAAAAGACACTGCCATGAAACTTTACGCCCTCCTCTTTTCCGCCTGTTTTTTGCCATCGCTCTCTGCGCAAGACAGCCGCGAAACCATACAGGCCCATTACCAAATCCAGCTCCAACAGGCCGAAACCGAAATCAAAGTGGACGGCGACCTAAGCGATCTCGCATGGACAAAAGCCGCGATGGCCTCCAATTTCTGGTTGCAAGCGCCCACGGATGGCACGCGCTCGCCTGCCCGCACAGAAGTGCGCATCCTGCGCGACCAACACGCGCTATACGTAGGGGTAACATGCTTCGATTCGCTGGGCACGGCCATCGTGCAAAGCCTCAAGCGCGACGCGCAATTCTGGGCATCCGATGCCTTCGTCCTCCTGCTCGACCCAGCCAACCAGGCCTCCAACGCTTACTTGTTTGGAGTGAACGCAGCAGGCGTACAAACCGACGGGCTGCTTTCTGCGGTGCAATTTGGCGACGATTTTACCTGGGACAACCGCTGGAGCGCCGAAGTGCGCCGCTACTCCGACCGCTGGACGGCGGAAATGGCCATACCGCTTTCCACCCTGCGCTTCAGCGCGCAACGGACGGATTGGGGCATCAACTTCATCCGCCGAGACGCCTCGGCCGGTCACACTGACACTTGGACGAATGTGCCTCTCCAATACCCCTGTACCGATCTTGGCTGCACGGGCAAACTCCTGTTCGACACGCCGCCCAGTGCCGTTAAAGGCCGTTTCAATTTGATTCCATACGTCGGCGGCATCGTCTCGAAAGACTTGGAAGCAGGCAACGAAAAGCCTATCTTTTCGCCGCAAGCAGGTATAGATGCCAAGCTCGGCATCGGCCCGGCGCTCAACCTCGACCTGACTTTGAACCCGGATTTCTCACAAGTGGAGACCGATGAACAAGTAATCAACCTCACGCGCTTCGATGTGCTGTTGCCCGAAAAGCGCACGTTTTTTTTGGAAAACGCCGACATTTTCGACAACTTCAGCAACCGCTTTGTCAGTCCGTTCGTTTCGAGGCGCATCGGGCTGGACGCTGAGGGCAACCGAGTGCCCATCAGCTTCGGTGCGCGACTGAGCGGCAACCTCAATGCAGGCACACGAATTGGTTTGATGACCATGCAAACCCGCTCCTCGCCAGACGGCACGCCGGGCCAGAATTATTCGGCACTGGCTTTCAACCAGCGAATTTTCGGGCGCACATCCATCAATGCATACTACCTCAACCGTCAGGCTTTCGACAAAAACGAGGCCCTGCGCGGCGACTATGGGCGCAACGCCGGAGCAGAACTGGCTTTTACTTCGGAAGACGGCGCCTGGGCTGCTTGGGCCAATTGGCATCAGTCGTTCCAGCCCGGCCCGTCCAGCAAATCCGGCTGGGGCAGCACTGGGTTGAGTTTTTCGAGCAAAAACTTCAATATCGTGGCCAATGCGCTCACAATGGGCAAAAATTACCACAGCGACATGGGCTTTGAAAACCGCATCGAAAACTACGACGCGGCACTCGATAGCGTCATTCGCCTTGGCTATCACACGTTCTACACCGAAGGCGACGTGGATTTTTTTTCGAAAAATGAAAACTCGCTGCTTAACTACACGGCCCTCAATTTTGCAAGCAATGTGGTGCTCAATACGGACGGCAGCGCCAACGAGCAAACCCACGCGCTGGGCATCGAACTGAATTTCCGCAACACCTCCAAACTGCGCTTTGACCTGGAAAAAACTTGGGCCGAGGTGCCAGTGTCGTTCAAATTTGAGGAAGGCGACCCAGAAAACTGTCCGGCGCTTCCAGCAGGGAAATATCAGTACGCCGCGCCCATCCTGCAATGGGAATCGGACAGCCGACGACGATTGGGCATTACATTGGAGGCTACGGCGGGCAATTTTTACAACGGTCAAAAACAGGGGGCAGCCATCGAACTGCGCTACCGTGCCCAGCCTTGGGGTGTTTTCCGCCTGAAAACGGAGTACAACCATCTTGATTTTCCTGCGCCTTATTGCGATGCGGTACTGTTCGCCATCACGCCTCGCGTGGAGATATTCTTCAACCGAAACCTCAACTGGACCACTTTCGTGCAATACAACACGCAAGCCGACAACTTCAACATCAATTGCCGTCTGCAATGGCGCTTCCGACCGATGAGCGACTTGTTTTTAGTCTATACCGAGAACAACGCGGTAAAGCAGTGGGGCTTGAAAAACAGGGCCGTGTCTTTGAAAGTGAATTATTGGTTTTGAGGCGTTGCGCATACTACTGGACATTTTGCCCAGACTTTCCAAGTTTTAAAAACTTGGAAAGTCTATCTCCGCGAAAAATGTCCAGTAGCAAGGGCGTTGCGCCCAATTTGTATTACACTTTTTGGCTCGACAAAAAGATGGACATCCCGAAAGCGTTCCGGGCGGCACAACAAGAAGTGAAGCAGCATTATCCGTCACCGTTTTATTGGGGGGCTTTTGTGCTGTTGCAATAGCTGTAATGTTGATTTTGGAAGTTGGCTAAAAAAAGGTCTCCGAACCCGGAGACCTTTTTTTATTGGGCAACTCTATTGTGTATCCCTTTCCTCTAAGTGGGAAAGGGCGCGGAAGCCGAAAAGCGCACGAGTAGGCACTTTCACCTTTTCACTTTTCAGATCATGAAAAAAGCATTTTTTCCATTGTTCATGGTGCTTGGCCTGATGCTGTTGTTCAGTGCTTGCACCCATGAGCCTATCGCCCCGCCATCTCCTGACCCGGAGCAAATACCGGAGGCACCCTACTCAAAAGAGATCATATTGGTTGACTCCCTCCGTGAAAACCAGATCACCCTCCGTTGCAGCAGCAACAACGCTGGGTTCCTGGATGGCCTTACTGCAAAGAACTTTGTTTTCAAAGCCGTGCAGGAAATGCCTGACACCAGCCAGCAAAATGTAGCAGCGACTGGTATGACCCCGCCAGATCCTTCTGAAGGAACTACCGCGTTGCAGTTCGAGGTGATTGCTGCCGAACTGAAGCCCGACATGAAGGCCGTTTCCTTACAATACAAACAAGGCGAAGGGGCATCAGACCGCAGCCCAGTTGACTTATTGTATAATTCCGACGGCTGGCTTTTGGGGCTTCAAGGTATTATGGCTTTTGGCTTGCCTTTCTACACAGAAGGCTGGTACAGTGGAGGGTTCAAGTACTGGGAACCGGGCTGGACTGTATTCACAGCAGACGGTAATTGGTTTGGGCCAAGGCTGTCGCTCCATATCACCAATGTCACGCTGATTTCTCCGGTGGTTATTTTCTTGCCTTAAGCGCAGCTTGGTAGTGAGGCGGTGACTTGGAGTCACCGCCTCACTTGATCTCAGCGCTTTTTAATATTTATTGTCAGGCCTTTTCGACCCGCTGGACTGTTGCTTCAACAAGCCCCAACTTCTGATTCCTTCACTTCCTAAACAAACTTTTACCATGAATATCTACCTAAAATTTGCCGCTCTGACTTCCCTAATTCTCCTCACAGGCCTGGCGGCCTGCCACAAATCAAATGATGAACCAAGCGCACAGAAGACAGATTGGCTTACCATCGGGGCATGGAGGCTCAGCGCGGCGAGCATCTCACCTGCCGTGCATATTGGCACACGCACTATCTCAGACATTTTTGCTGAAATGGAGGTTTGCCAAAAAGATGACTTGATCACTTTTAATAAAGATGGAAACGCCAACACCCAAGACGCTGGCAAACGATGCTCCCCTTCAACAAACACTTCCACGACATGGAAATTTGCCGAAAACGAAACCATGCTGATATTAGACAGTCAACCAATGCAGATTCTTCAATTAGATGCGTCGTATCTGCGGTTGCAGCAGAAGGTTTCAACAGGAAAGCCTGACACGATGATCACGTTCACTTATGTACGCCAATGAGGAAAGAGAAGGTACGAGCGAGCAGTGGGAGCCTATTTTTATGAAACACCCAAGAACCTGGGCACTGCTCGAAGTTTGTTCCAATGTCTTTACCGAAGATGGCGCCAAAATGAACCGATGGCTGGGTCTCCAAAACATCGCCAAGCACGTTGATTATGGCGACATTTATTACAGTGATGTTCGCGGATTCATTGATAGCGCATTGTTTTGCAAGTATCCAAAATTGCAAGGAGTGTATAGATTGCGTTTTGATCTGTAAATCTTCGAACACCTAATTTTACCACATTATGAAAAACAAGGTTTCGTCCCAAAGCAGCCCAGTACTCTGCGCCCTTTTACTGCTCTCTGCCCTTCGCCTCGCCGCCCAAACCCCGCTCCCCGACTCCCTCCACCTGAGCGGCACAATGGCCGACACGGCGGTGGCGATTCGACTGATCAATGAATCCAGTGTTGAGATGTTTTCAGCGCCTCGCGAGCTTGTGCTGGCGAAATTAGATCAGGTACGGGCCATTTCGACCTACACGGTTGGGGAAGAGTCCTTCCTGTTTGCCCGATACCTGCACTACATCGGGTACACGCACATGGGCAAGGGGGAGTCCGAAATCGCCCAGCGTTTTTACCAACGCGCTTTGCAAACTTACCAAAACACAGTGGGCGACAACTGGAGCACGGCCAACGTCCTTCATCAAATGGGGGCCAACTATTTCTATGTCGCGCACAACCCCGACGAGGCGATCCCGTACTTCCGGCAAAGCACCGAGATGGCAGACCGGCTCAACATTCCCAGCCAGTCTTGGCAGGGCCTCGCTGGAGCCTATCAAGAAAAAGGTGACGACCGCGAAGCACTCCATTCTGAAGAAGAGCAATTGAAACGCGCCAAAAAATTCTTGGACTCTACCGACATCGCACTGAGCATCTGCTACCAGCAAGTATCAGGTGCCTGCTCCAACATAGGCGACTTCGACCGCGCTTTGGAGTACGAGCACGATGCCCTGCGCATCGCCCGGAAAAGCCTCCCTGATACCGACCCTTTCGTTGCCCAACTCTTCGGAGAAATCGGGTACTACTACAACGAAACCGGCGACTTCGACCGAGCCCTTGAATACTACCAAAAGGCATTGGCAAGCCAGCAAGCCGCCAGCGACACTACGGGCATCACCTCCTCGCTGAGCGAAATGGGCCGCGCCTATACTTCCAAAGGCGACTATGACCGCGCCGTGAGCGTGTTTGCACAAGCCCAAAAATTTGTGGACAGATATCATACGGAACTGGAAACTTCTGGCTTCCACCTCTACTTCGGTCAAGCGCTCAATGCGCAAGGCAAAAAGCAGGAAGCACTGGAGCAATTCCATAAGGGCCTGGATATTCAAGTAAAATTGGAAGGAGAGCCTCTGTTCAATCTCCTTGCTCCCTTGCTCGGCATTGCGGGCATCCACACGCTCGCAGGCGAGTACCAGGCTGCTCTGCCCTTCTATCAGCGGATAATGGGCATCCTCGAAAGCCTCCCCAATGCCGAGCACCCCTACATGGCCATCGCTTTCAACGACTACGCCGACTTCTTCCAGCGGCAAGGCCAGTTCGAGCAAGCCGACTCGCCCTACCAGCTTGCCTGGCGTTATTTTCGCTATGTTGGTACCGATTCCCTCCCACAGGTACATGGACTGAACCACCTGCTGCCCTGCATCTACGGGCGTGGCAATTTTTACCGTCTCTGGTATCAGCACACAGGTCGCCCGGAACTGCTCGACCGCTCGCTTCACACCTTTGAAGCATTCGACGAGGCAGTGCGGTACCAGCGCTTGCGGCTTTCTGAAGGCTCTAAAACAGCCCTTTCGCAAACGGCATTGCCCGGCTACGAAGGAGCTATTGCCAGCAATCTGCTGTATTGGAACGAATCGGGAGATGCGACTGCGCTCCGCCGCGCCTTCGATTTTTCAGAAAAAGCCCATTCCCTCCAACTCTTTGAAGCCCTTCGCGAAGCTGAGGCGCTGCAGTTCGCGGGCATCCCCGACTCGCTGCTCCAGCGCGAGCACGACCTGAACGTGGACTTGGCCTTTTGGGAAAAACGCCGAAATGAATTCGTTTTTGACCAAAAAAAGCCCGAAACGGACACTGCCGTGCTGACGCTCAACAGCCGCATCTCTAAGCTCCGCCGTCAATACGAAACCCTCCAGAGCCAGTTCGAGCGCGAATACCCCGATTACTTTCAGCTCCGCTACGACCTATCCACCGCCAGTGCCGCCTACGTCCAAGACACCCTGCTCGCGTCTGACCAAACCCTGTTGGAATACTTCGTCGGCGACAGCAGCATCTATCTCTTCGTGCTGCGCAAAGACACCATTTTGGCTTTGGAAATAAAGCGCGATTTCCCGCTCGACTCGCTCGTGGCGCAGATGCGCGAGGGCTTGCAGGGTGGCCAATATGAAAGTTCCGACCCGCGCTATAGGCCCGCCGTTGACCGCTACGTCGCAGCGGCGCAGGAACTTTACCTACGACTCGTTGCGCCCATCAGGGGCTTGCTCAGCAAGCGCTTGGTTATTGTACCAGACGGCGGCTTGGCTTCGCTCCCTTTTGAAGCCTTGCTCAGCGCCCCGCCGCCAGAGGTGGCGAGCCGCTTTGCCCAATACCCCTACTTCCTTCGTCAGCACGCCATCGGCTACTGCTACTCCGCCACGCTGCTACGCGAAATGCAGGCAGGCCGAGCACCACGAGGCACCGATTTTTCAAAAAAAATGGCACTGCTGGCCATGGCACCTTTTAATGAAACGGGCTATGCCGCTCTACCGTCCCAAACCCGTAAAGTGGTGAATCCCAAAGAAATGAGTGTCCTGCCCGCCACAGGCAAAGAAGTCCTGGCAATCAACCAGATTTGGGGCGGCAAGGGGACGGTGCTGCTCGACCGCAAAGCGACCAAAGCTGTTTTTGAAAAAACCGCAGCCCAGTACCGCATCCTTCATTTGGCTACACATGGTAATGCAGATTATCGCTCTGGCGACTATTCTTACCTCGCTTTTGCCGACCAAAAAGACACCCTCGCGCTGCTTCACGTGCGCGACATTTACAACCTTAGCATTCGGGCGGAGCTCGTGGTGCTGTCGGCCTGCGAGACCGGAGTTGGCAAATTTCGGCGCGGCGAAGGCGTGGTCAGTCTGGCGCGAGCATTTTCTTATGCTGGAGCCAAGAGCCTTGTCACGACCCTCTGGCCGACCAGCGATGAGGGGTCTAAAAACTTGATGATCGAGTTTCACCGCCAATTGAAAGCAGGGCAATCGAAGGATGTCGCCCTTCAAAAGGCCAAATCCCATCTTTTGAACGATCTCTACACCTCTCATCCATTCTACTGGGCAGGCTTTGTGATGATAGGCGATGAAACGAGCCTTGGATTATAAACCGATTTGGCCGCCCGCTACGATTTGCCGGAATAAACCGAGATGAAGACCGATTTTGTGCATGCCGTATTGAAGAAGGCTGGGCTGAAACATTTGGCTTGAAATGCCTTTTGTTTTGAAAATATGCGATTTTAGTTTGGCATTTCAGAATATAATTTTTAATTTTTAGATAATTTATGAATATTGTTTTCAAATATAAAAAGTTTGCCCTGTTCGTTTTTGGGCAGCACAGCTGGGGGTTTTTGACCCACACCTTTGCAGCACAAACTTTCTCTCACGCATAAATCAACTTTCAAGATGGAAAAGACAATCAATTCAATCCGGCTGGTTTGCCTGTGGGTACTTGGGCTTTCGCTGCTAACTATTGCTTTTGGGTTGTTTGGCAAAGGCTCTGGCATAAACCCTGAACCTCCAACTCCAATTCCCGCAGAAGATGTACCGCCTTGCCTCGTTAACTGCCTCCGGTGCAAACCTAAAAATAAGGCTGCCGACAAAATCTACCTCTTGGTACAGCAAGCAGACGGAACACTCCGGGAAGACACACTATGCCTCAGCGACATTATAATGTTTACCATCAACCCCGATGGCAATGGCTGCGCGGCCTACGGACCAGATCACTTTAGTTTGAAAATAATAGACCGCCTGAGCCAAATCACCAGCCAAATTGAAACCTGTGGTTACAGTTATTTCTGCCAGACCAACCGCCGCGACCTCGTGAACCTCATTTACCTCGAAAAGTACAACCGCTGCGAAAAGAAGGTGCTGCTCGACGACGACCTGGAAAGCCCAGTTACAGGCGATCGAGGCGCGTGCATTGACAAGATGGTGCCTGTGGGACTTTGACTTTCTTCCAAAAAACGCTTACACGATGCGACCAAGACACCGCTCCCTGTACTAACCCTGCTGCTTTTTAGAAACAAAACTAAACCGACTTCGATCATGAAACAACTTTCCAACACCCTGCTCTTTTTGCTCTGGGCCTTCGCGACCCAAGCCCAAACAGAATTTTCCGCTGCCGACTCCCTCGCCCGCAGCTTCCGAAAAAACGGCTACCCCACGCCGGATGCCCTCGCAAAGGCACTGTGCAAAAGCCTGAAAACTGACCGGGAAAAAGCCCGGGCTATTTTCACTTGGGTGGCCACCAACGTCCGTTACGACCTAAACGGCCTTGACCGCGACCCTCAAAAATTCGACACCCCGGAGGAAGGCCGCAAGCAAAAAGAAAAAATGATTCAGAGCACTTATCAAAAAGGCAAGGGCATTTGCATGGACTACTCAAACCTCTACAAAAAAATGGCCGACGCAGTGGGGCTGGAATGCGTTTTCATCGCGGGAAATTCCAAAAGATCTGTGCGGGGAGGCTGGGCAAGCCATGCTTGGAATGCTGTGAAAATCAATGGAATGTGGCAACTGCTCGATGCTACTTGGGGAGCAGGCTACATGGACGATGACAACAAATTTCGCCCGGTTTTCCAGCCGGGGTTCTTCTTCTCCCCACCCCGCATTTTTGCCCTCGACCATTTCCCAAACGACGAAAAATGGCAGCTGCTCGAAACGCCCGTGAGCAAAAAAGAATTCAAAAACCAATCCTCGTTCTTCTATGGCGATCCCCTCCAAGGCATCACAGATGCAGAGCCTTTTGGCCAGCCGCTTGTCAAAGCTGCCGATGGGAAAATGGAACTTCGGCTCAAAATACAGAAGCCGCCGTCAGTCATCCAGTTGAAAATGGGCAACCGCGACATTCCGACAGAGCGCAGCGAAAAAGACGGCTGGCTCACGCTACGGTTTGCCGCTACGAACGGGCGCGAATTGGAAGTTTGGGGAGGGGAGAAAGAAAAAAACGGAATCCGCACTACTTTGATCGGGGTTTTTAACCTTAGATGAGTCGAGGCAAGTGCTTTGCCAACTCAATAAAGCCACCACCACTTCCATTAAAAAGTATAACTGAAACCAAGCCATGCCAATTAACAACGAAATCGGTGCCGGCCGGCCACCCAAAATAGCAGTGCCCTTTGCCTTAGCCAAAACACTCTGGGATCGGGTATGGAAAAAATTTATTTCCGACCATGCCGACAAAATTGGAAACCTCACGCTCACGGCCAAACTTGAAATGCTTGCCCAAAAAGCCAACGTGGGTGCCGCACCCGTCAAGGAATTGAAAAAAGACGTAGCGCAAGCGCCTGCTCCCGATATCGTGCTGATGAGCCACAGTGCTGTCAACGGGCTATGCGATTATCTTCCCGACGAAGACCTAAAACGCAACATCCTCGCCAGCATCGAAGACCCAGATGTCATGTGGCTGGCGCGGTACTTTGGCCGATACCGCTTGTATTGGCGCGAAAAGCGCGGCGGGGTGTGGGAGCATCCACACTACACTTTGAAGTTTGGCGCTGCTGGTACTGAATTGATTGATGAATTGGGCGAGGTGTCGTCTGGGAAACGGATAGTTTTGAAAAAGTTGAACCTCTTTTGCTCTGTAGAAAACGAGCACAAGTTCAACCAGTTTATATTCAACGTTGGCGAAGCAGTTGGGAACAACCTCGATCTTATCCCCGGGCTTTGCCAAACAACCACTCCCGCAAGCATCCCTGCCATGGCCGCCGTGCTGCTCGTGCATGAAGGGGCGGCAGAGGAGAAGTACAGTGAGCAGAACCTAAACCGCTTTTTTGATCAATACAGAGGGCGCAGCCTACTCAAAGCAGTACAGATTGACTGGTTCAACAACCCTCCTCCCTACCGCATCGGTGGGCTGTTCGGCAATTGGTACATATACCGTGCAAACAACGGCATCATAAGGCGCGGCAAAATCCGAATCGCCAGCCAGTACAACTTGTACTACCAAGGCACTCGGCATAGATTCGACAAAGGGAAAATCGAGGTTTTTGGCAGCAATTGTGTAACGCTCGATTTCGCCAATGACTATAAGCACCTGCACTTGATCGGTCGCATCGGCGATGCAGAACTGAAGAACCGCAATCACATCCCGTGCATCTTCGCATCCACCGGCAACGAAGGCCGAACGCTCAAATCAGGCGTTTCGCTCATGCTCCGGGAGCCGGACATTCCTTACGAAGCAATGACTACGGGGATATTCACCCCCGACAATTACCCGCCCGACCTGCCTCCTGAGCACTTGAAGTTTTTGCTCGACAATCAGGGAAGCATCGAGGTGTAAAAAAACAAGGGCTCAGAAGTGGCGCTTTTTAAAAAGTGCCACTTCTCAAATAATTGAAAACCAATAATTTAGACAACAAATAAACCCAATTTAATTCAACTAAAACCCTTCGATTTATTGTGATTTAAACCATTTTGAAAGGTGGAAAGAAGGGCTGAGATTTGGACTGTCAAACCATTTTTCACCAAAACCTTCCACTTATGACGATCACCATTTCACAAACCGAAAAAGGTTTCAAACCTGAAGAAACTACTATTGCGACAAAGGCAAGTGGCATAAAAAAGCCGCCTCCTATGCCCCCAAAAACCAATTGCATACCGTTTGACAGATATGCCGATGAACTTGAAAACCTGCTTTTGGTAGTTTACCAGTTGTACTCACCTAAAGCAGTTCGATATCTCCGCTTGGCCGGAGCATCCCCCGAAGAGGCTCAAGATGCCAGTCACGAGGCAGTGCTCATTCTTCGGCGCAACCTTATAAGCGGAACGTTGCGCTGGAGCAAAAAACGGGAGTCGAATGAAACCATTGAGGCTTTTCGCCAAACGTACATTGCCTTGTGGCCAATGTTGGAATTGGGCAATTCCAGTATCAGTACCTATTACATTGGTTGCACTTATTGGAATTTTCGTGCTGGCAGAAGGAACACCTTGCGCTTCAAGTTTTTTGACGCACAGATGATGGCTTTAAAACCCAGCCCTGATACGCCCGAAACCATTGCGCTTGGGAAGGAAAGTGCCGCTAAAGTCAGCACCATCAGGGAAATACTCGGAGAAAAACGCTTGGCAATCCTGAAGGCATGGAGTGACGGCAAATCGCCGGAGTTGATCAGGCAGCAATTCGGAATGGTCTCAATTTCCGCGGTAAAGAACGAAACGCTGCGTGCGAGAAAACACCTCCGGGAATTGATGTCGCAATTCGGATTGTTCCCAGGCGATTTAAACCACTTGTTCACCTGTGACTAAAGCAAGGTTTATAGTTCAAACAGCACCCATTTCTATCACTCTTTAATCACGAAACGATATCATGAATCACGAACAAGATGGCTTGATCGAGCTCATTGATGCCTACCTCGACGGAAAAATGACCCATGCCGAGCACGCCGAATTCCAGCACTCCGTCCGCAATGACCCCTCGCTCTGCAATCAGGTAAAACTCGCCCGTGTCGAACGCGCTGTGATCGGATGGCTTCACGAAGACCGCCTGCGCGAGCAGATGTGGCAAATAGACCGTGTGGTTGGCTATTGGCATCAATTCGTCTGGTGCTGCACAGGACAGGGCTCCGCTAAACGGTGGTTGGTATACCACTGGCCCATCCAGTTGTGGCTTTGGTTGGAAATTCAAACGGAATTCTGGGCCTACTTTCGACATTTACCGTTATTACGGCAACTCTTGCCAATACCCCAATACCTATGAGAATAAATATCTTAAAAAGATTTATTACAGCAGCGGGTATTTTTGGGGAGCGACCAACCGTTTGACAATTTATATCCCATCAAAGGGCGACTACACTTGGACTCACGGGCAGTTTCCGGCAGGTAACTGGTAAATCTTGGTGCACCCTTACAGCTGATTGAAAAACAGGAGTCGCTCGTAGTTCAAATACGGGGGACTCCTCTTTGTTTTCGGTCAAAAAGCAACAGGTGCCCACTGAACGTTTAACTCCCTAGTGCCGCGCCCATGGGCGGAAAATGTGATCGGCGGCATAGGAAAAGATAAAAACCTTATGCCTACTTTTACCCAAAATTTCAAAGCCCGACACTATGAAAAAATGCCTCCCTTTCCTCATCCTTCTTTTTCTCAACAACCTCTCTTCCGCAAACGCCCAAATCTCGGGCATTATCAATCGCTACACCCCCGTCACTGCTATTGACACCTGTCTGGGAAAATTGAGTGTGAGCGATACCACCGGGTTTCGCGTGGGGAACCCTGTACTGCTAATACAGATGCAGGGCGCTGACATTGCTACGGGCAACAACGCCTCTTTTGGCACCGTGTCGGCCATGAACGATGCTGGCCGCCATGAACGCGCCATCATTGAATCCGTTAGTGCCAACGCCGTGTTTCTAAAAAACCGCCTGGTCAATCGGTTCAACCCCGCAGGCAAAGTGCAACTCGTCAGCATCCCGCAATTCACAAATGTTACCGTGTCTGACACACTCAAGGCCAAACCCTGGAATGGCAGTACGGGAGGGGTGCTCGCCTTGGAGGTTTCTGGCACACTGACACTCAACGCGCCCATCGTGGCTACCGGAACAGGCTTCCGGGGCGGGGCAGACTATGTTGCCAGCGGCAATATGTGCAGCGCAATCATCCCGGTTACAGGCTATGTTTTTAGCCTTGGCAATTGGCGGGGCGGCTACAAGGGCGAAGGCATTGCCTTAGTGGCCGCCGGACTCGAACTTGGTCGCGGGCCTCTAGCCAATGGCGGCGGAGGCGGCAACGACCACAATGCCGGCGGCGGCGGCGGCGGCAATGTGACCAATGGCGGCAAGGGCGGCAACAACGCCGACCCCAACCTCAATGGCTGCAACGGGTATTTCCCGGGCATTGGTGGCTACGCGACTCCTTCCACGGCTGGCCGAATTTTCATGGGCGGCGGCGGCGGGGCCGGTCACGCCAACAATTTGATGCGCAGCAAGGGCGGCGTTGGAGGTGGCATCGTACTGCTCAAAGCTGGCGCAATAAATGGCTCATCCCCAGCAATTTATAGCAAGGGAACGGATGCCGGCCTCAGCCTTTCTGACGGTGCGGGTGGCGGCGGCGCAGGTGGAACGATACGACTAGATCTGTCAACCCCTAACCCCAATCTGACGCTCAATGCAAACGGTGGGCGCGGCGGCAATGCCAACAACAACAACGTGGACCGATGCATGGGCCCCGGAGGCGGCGGCGCGGGCGGGCGCATTCTGACCAATGCCACGCCTGGGATATTTAGCGTAACGGGCGGCGTTGCTGGCATCACCATCAATTCAACTATTGGCTGCAACAACACCCCCAACACCGCCGAGGCTGGCAACCTGGGTGAGATCAAGCCCCTTTCGGCGCTCACAGAAGGCACGATCGTAAATGGGGCGCCTCAGGTACTGAGCAATCCCCTACCCGTTACGGTTTGTCCCGGCCACGATGCCATTTTTACCCTCAGTACCAACGCGGGCAATTGGGATTATCAATGGCAAATAAACGCAGGTGCGGCCTGGCAGGACATCATAGCAGGCAGCATTTACACCGGATTCAAATCCGATAGCCTTATCGTACATAATCCCTCCATGCTGTATGATGGCCTGATGTTTCGTTGCAGGGTGTTCCGGCCTGGGTGTTCAGAAAGCATATCGGGCGCAGCGGTGTTGCACATACTGCCGCTGCCAACAGCGAGTTTCAACTTTACGCTCAACGGGACGACTGCCACCTTCAACAATCTTTCCACCAACGCCACCTCTTATTTTTGGAATTTTGGCGACGGCAGCACTTCAACACTGGCCAACC